>CAZYQG010000008.1:0-18435 GCA_964649785.1 Candidatus Woesearchaeota archaeon
CAACATCTTCATCAGTCATAGTAAAAGCCAAAGAATATTCTGCCAAATCAATATCCCCATAGGTCGTAGACGTCTCAAACAAGTTCTGATAAACCGGGCTTCGAGGAGGGAGACCAACTAAAACAATCTGCTTCTTTGAACGACCAAGAACAACATTCAATTTCTTATGGTCTCTAAAAAGAAAGTCAGCATTACTAGTAAAATCAAAAATTATTGCATCTCTTTCCTGACCCTGAAATTTGTTAATTGTATTAATATTCAAACTATTCAATAAATAAAATCCAAGCTTAGTTTTCTCCAACTTATTCTTGTATTTACGACCAAGAATATATTCTGGAAAGCGAATCATAAACTCACGTATCAAAGAAACTTGAGCATTGAAAGGAGAGATAATTCCAATCTCTTTCGGAGAATAAGTCTTTAACAACTCCTTCAACATTGTGACAATCAAAATCAAATTACCATAATTAAAATATGAATTTCTAAAACCGCTTGAGAATTTTACAGGATTAAATATTCCCCGATTGTCTAATTCCAAATCAGAGTTATGAGGGACAATCCAAGTTATCTCATTAGCACTCGCAATATCAACCAACGACTTTGCTTTATGTCCCTTAAATTCTTTCTCAGATTTAAACAACATTCTACCTTCATAAAAATTATCATTAATGAATTCAAAAACTTTCTTAGAATTCCTGAAATTATCTCGTAAATATAAAGTCTTTTCAGAAGAATTCCATTGTTTAGAAATCATCTCAAACGGAGATTTATGTAACGTCATAAGTTCTTCTTCAGGGATTATTGCACTCAATTTTTCCAATATTTTTCGATCAATAAATTGACTTAGTTGCTGAGTATCTCCACAAATCAAAACACGCTTACTCTTCAACAAAGCAATCAAAAGTTTAGAAAGTTCAACAGTAGATGCTTCATCAATAATCACTAAATCAAAATCTTCATGTTTCAAATGAATACCTGCAGAATCAATTGTAGAACCAATAATCAAAGATTCTTTTACAACTTCCTCATAATCAAATTTCTTTCCCAACTTATTCTTCAATGAAAATTTCTTTACTTCAGGACGTTCAATTGATGTGTCGGAACCAATTCTCAAAACACTATCTTCTTCAAGAAGTTTGCTCAAAACATTATCAATTGCCAAATTTGTGGCAGAACAAACCAATACTCGTTTCTTTAATTTGATTGCTTGTTTACAAATCTCAGCAATACATTCAGTTTTCCCCGAACCACCGGGACCCTCAACGGGAACAATTCCTTTTTCTGACTCCAATAAACTCAATGCCGTTGAAATAACTGTGCTTTGACTTTCAGTAAAACCATTCCCAACAAGTTTGCTAACCTTATCAATCTGCCAAGATTCATTATTCTTTTCCAGATAAAGATTTTTAACGAATTCAGAATATTCTTTAGACTTAGAAACCTCCTCAAGATTTTTTAGCATATTATCAACCAAGAAAACTAAATCAGAAGTTGAACTAACTAAGACTTTTGAACCTTGAGAAAAATCAACATCTGGACGAACTCTGAAATAATACTTACCTTTTCTGTAATGCTCAACAATTGCATCACTCTCATCAACTAGAACTCTCTCTGAAGATTGAAACTTAATTTTCCGATCAAGCAATTTAATACCAACAATCAAGTAATTACCAAAATCCTCAACAATTCCAACTTCACCATAACTCCTCCGACCAGAATTTATAGATGCATGATGCTCACGTAAGATTTCCAAATACGACTTGAATAGTTCTAACACTTCCACAAAAATACTCTACTAACTTGGTTTATAATTGTTTATTCAATTTGTCGAATGTCTAATATTCATCAGATTCTCTCTTTGGAGGAAGCCAGGCATCATCCTCATTATATGTTTCAATTCCCCAATTTGAATCAGACAAATTATTGTAAATATCAACTGCCTCTGGATCTACATCAGGTTCCTCTTCGGGCAGCTCCCATTTTAATATTTTATCGGTTCTAAGCAACCAATAATGAATTCGCCATTCTCTGCCGTCCCACAAAGTAGTTTCCTCGCTCTCAGTTGTAAGAAGACCCCAATCTTGAAGCTGATAAAATACATTTCTATCTGCAGGTTCCAACATGTTATCAATAACTCTATCTTGATATCCAAAAAATCCAAGAAGGTGATCAGCCATTCCTTCTGCAGCTGGACGCTCTTCCAGAGACATACCGACCGTTCTAACAATTGCATCAGCCAACGTTTTATAATTTATAGGAGGTTCAGGATCTCTCTGAATCATAATATTTCACATTATCTAAGCATTATAAACGTTTCACTTAGCAGTAATAAACTAACCATAGAATTCAACAAAAAGCGGATAATGGTCTGAACCGTGTCGATTTTGCTTCTCAAAATCATATTCCCTTTGAGCAAGATCCTCACTAACAATAATTCCATCCAATTGCAAACCATTACTAATTGTGCGTCCACGAACAATATCTGTTAAATTATGTTTTTTCAATCGTTTTCTATTGCTACGCTTCTCAAAAGGAAACCATTGATTCAAATCAACACCCATGATGTTTGTTCCATCACCTAGATGATTTAACATTTCATCCAATTGTTTTCTTCGAGTTCTTGGTCCGGCATGATGCTCCAAATGTCCATTAATCACGGTTTGAGATTCCAATTCAGCTACAGAATAATTCAGAGTTTCCTTCCAACCAAGTGCCCTAGAGAGAGGACCGTTTCTTCTAGTTTCATAAGGCAAACCTTTAGATTCTAACGAAGGTTCTTTCAATAAAGTTACTAAATAATAAGGAATTCCGCGACGAATCCAATCCAAAGTTTGGTCAATATACAAACCCTTCTCAATAGAATATGCTTCAATTTCATTAAAAAAATCTGGAGAAACTTCTTGCAAAGTTATTACGTCCGGAGATAAATCATCAAACATATCCAATGCTTTGATTGTTTCATTATTGTTTGGATGAGTATTCCAATTTAATATTTTCATTGATCTAACGAACGATAGAAGTTATCTCCAATTGTTTTACGAAGATACCACGATGTTCTATTAATATAATTACATTCATCGGGAGTACCATCAAAATCTTGTTCAATCAAATCTCGCAACCCATAACGCCAACCCCAACTATTTTTATTACCTCGCTCGTCAGGAGAACACATAAATGGAAATCTAACAATTCCAAGCTGGTCAAGCAAAGTTCTAAATCGTTTAATACTGCTCTTTGGTTCATGACCGTGAACTATCAAAGCACTCTTTATTTGATCAAGAGTTTTTGGTTCGGAAATAACTGAATTAAGCATAACTTGATTCTTGGGAATAATACTTTCTCTACGAACTCGTAATCGCTCTTTATAATCTACTTCTGCCACAAAATAATTATACGCGCCGCTCATTAAAAAACTTTGTTGCGTACAACGATTACTCTTCTTCATCACCAAGATTTGAATCACCATTAATGTTCAAATCTCGGGAAGTTCCAACATAATCTGCTAAACGTTTAATATCGTCTGAAACATACGTCACTATTGCCTGGAGTTTATCTTCATTATTGACTTGAGGCTTCTTTAGTAAAAAAGCAGAATTATCCAACTGAAGAACTCGATCATTCAAAACATCTATCACATTGCTGTCTGCAGTATGAGTTAAACCAAGTTGAGACACTTCAACAATATCGTCTATACACTTCTCAACCATTCCTTTAGCCATAATTCTCTTCTCATCATGAGACATCTCTTTGTTACCTGGGCTTGTGTAAACTCCAGATAGTCTTTCAGAACAAGAATACAGAAGTTTTACAATATCTCCACAGTGAAAACCATCAATTTCTTGTATAACTTGATCTGATTCGTCCAAAACTTCTTTAACTTCATTTCGCAATTGTTCGTATTTATCCATCGCAAAATTTGATAGACATATCACTATATTAAAGTATCGATTGCTCAAAATACTTCAGAATTATTTCAATTCTTCAGCTTGTTTCTTTGAAAGAATTCTCCAACATTCATGAGTTGCATCCTTTGCTGGTGATTTAGCAACTGCGAAATATCGTCCACTCTTCTCTCTGACTTCAAAGTCGCTCGTTGTGAACTTTGACTTTGACTTGACGTCATAAAATGATAATTCTACCATAAAAACAGTAGTAAAAGAGGGTTTAAAACAATTTCTTTACTGAGAATATTAGCGAGATCTTGGATTTGGCATAGTACTACCAACCCTACTTGCTTTTGGATTCTTGTTTCTTGAAGGTCTTGAAAAACTTGAAGGTCTTGGTCGTCTATTCCCAAATCTTCGTGGACCTCTTGATCTTCCTTCGCTAGGTTTAGAATCATTACTTCTTGGTCGTCTATTCCCAAAGTTTCTTGATTTTCCTTCACTAGGTTTAGAATCATTACTTCTTCGACTTCGAGAGTTTGACCTATTACGAGCACCACGATTACTCCATCTTCGACCAGGTCGAGGACTTCGTTTTCTTGAATCTCCACTAACATCAAACTTAAGTTTAGGGAATTTGTCGCTAGTAAGTTCTTTAATAGTTATATCATAATTATTTAGAATTTGTCTAAAGATATCATGGTCTTGATTACTCAACAAAGTAATTGCTTTTCCAGTTGAACCTCCACGAGCAGTTCTACCTACTCGGTGAATATATTCTTGTGGATCATCTGAAAGATCATAATTAAAAATATGTGAAACTGCTTTGATATCAATACCTCTTGCAACAACAGGAGAAGCCACCAATAGTTCGGTTCTTCCGTTATTGAATTGACCAATAATTCTCAGTCGTTTATTTTGAGTAAGTCTACCGTGAATCATTCCAATCTTTATACCTTGTTTTCTTAAATTCTTAGAAACCTTTTCAACAGTATGTCTATTTGAACAAAATACAATTGCCTGATCAGTATCTTCTTTGTTCAATAAATGAACAAGCAATGAGAACTTTTCTTGTTTTTGAACATTGTAATAATATTGCTCAAGATATTCTTCAGCAACTTGAACTTCAGATTCAGCAACTACTGGATTATGCATATGTCTTTGTTTTATTCTCGCAATTTCTTGAGAGATTGTTGCACCAAATAGAACCATTTGTTTTCTTTTTGGAGTATAAGATAAGATACGTTCAATATCTCGAATGAATCCCATATCAACTAATCGATCTGCTTCATCTAAAACAAAATGTGTTAGTTTTGATAAATCAATATTTCTTTGTTGTAAATGATCAAGAAGTCTTCCAGGAGTACTAACTACAATTTCTGATCGAGCAATATCCTTTATTTGAGGACGTAATGATACTCCACCATAAACTGTTGCAATTCCAAGTTTACTATATTTTCCAAATTTTCCTAATTCTCTTGAAATTTGAACTGCAAGTTCTCTTGTTGGTGCAAGAATTAAAGCTTGAACACCCTTCTTTGGAACAACTTTGTTAATCAATGGAATTCCAAAAGCTGCAGTCTTTCCAGAACCGGTTTTAGATTTTCCAATAATATCTTTTCCAGAATTAATTATAGGAATTGCCTTTTCTTGAATATCAGTTGGTTCAGTAATTCCAAATTCAGAAAGCGCTCTTACTATATTTGAATTTACTCCCAATTCGTTAAATGTGTTTTTTTGCATTTGTTAATAGTGAAATAAAATGAACTTAATGTTGCGTTGTTGTCGTAACTTTCTGAACTTCTACTTCGTCCTATTATCTACGCCAATACTGAGTTTATAAGAGTTGTGTTTAAGAATATACGCCCGTTCCGTGATTTGAACACGAGTCACTAGCTTGACAAGCTAGTATGATAGACCAAACTACACCAAACGGGCATGAGTTCATGGTAAATTATTTCATTTATAAGCCTTACGATATCCGAGCCAAGCTTTTTATTCTACCAAAGAAGTAATTAATTGTGGCAGAGTTACTAATCTTTCTTGCAGGATTAATAGGAATTTGGTACGGAGCACATACAGTCGTCGACCACGCATTAGTCATAGCCAAACAATTAAAGATTTCAAAACTATTTGTAGGACTTACAATTCTCTCAATCGGAACATCGCTTCCAGAAATATTCACTCACATAAACGCCAGCATTAAAGAACTTGCAGGAAGCGCAGCATCAAACATCGCAATCGGAACAAACATAGGATCTAATATTGTTCAGATAACCTTGATTCTAGGAATCTTGGCACTTCTAACAAGAATAAAATCCTCAAAATCAGTACAAAACCGAGACGGGTTAGTTATGTTGGGCGCAATAGTAGCATTATTTTTAATGGGGCTCGACGGAGTAATTTCTCAAGTTGAAGGAGCAATATTATTCTTCGTATATCTAGGATATCTTTTCTATCTATACACAAAAGAAGAAAAGTTAAGTGAAATTATTTCAAGAAAAACAAACTGGACTCATAAACATTTCAAAAATTTTACGTTACACTTTGTAATAATTTTAGTTGGATTAGCAATACTTCAACTATCTGCAAATGCAGTGGTTGATACCACGTTAAGCTTTTCAAACACTCTTGGAATTGAGCAATCGTTTTTTGGATTATTAATTATCGGATTTGCAACAGCACTTCCAGAATTTACAACAGCAGTTATGGGAATATTGAAGAAATCCAGAGATCTCTCACTAGGAGTTCTTATTGGTTCAAACATTACAAACCCAATGATGGCGTTGGGAATTGGAGCAATGATTACAGATAATCCAATTTCAAAAAGTTTAGTAAACTTTGACATACCGTTTTGGTTCATAGTCTCGGCAGGACTCCTTCTTCTTTTCCAAAAAGACAAAAAACTTAGCAAGATTGGCGCAGCAACAATGATCGGATCATACATAGTATACGCACTCTACAAATCATACTCAGTTGGAATCATTTAGACAAGCTTTTAACAGTTAAAACACAACAAAAATCATGCAGACTTTAGAGAAAATAGACCAATTCAACAGACGACTTCTAAAGAGCAAGAAATTCTGGACATTTGTAGTACTTTCAAAACCAATAAAGTACTTTATTATGGCAGTAATACTTGTAAAAGTGTTTGGATAACTACTAAAAAGTTCGTGGCACTAATATTTAATATATTCCATGTTCTAATCGATACTTTTATAAACAAAACTGTTCAAAAGTAAATTACGAGGCCTTAATTTACGCGCGATAGAAAAGTTAATAAGAATAACTTTTCAAGAATTAAAGTCCACGTGAGGTAATAATTTGGCTAAAAATCCGATTCAACTAGATATTTCTAAACATGTGCTAATTCCAAAACACAAACTTCTAGATGAAAAAGCCGTTAAAGCACTCACGGAACAATACAAAATTTCTCCTTACCAATTACCTTCTATGTCCGTCAAGGACCCAATGGCCAAACATCTGAACGCAGAAATTGGCTCAATTATTGAAATCCAAAGATCTTCTGAAGTTGCAGGAAAATACAAATACTATCGGAGGGTTGTATGAACAAACAAATTCTTATCAAAAAATTCTTCGAAGAACATCGATTTGTAAAGAGCAACATCGATTCTTACAATTCATTTGTTGACTGGCGAATGCAAAAAATTGTTGACGCTGAAAAAGAATTAATGCCAGCAGTTATTCCAGTTGACGCTGAAGAAGTCAAATTTGAATTCTCAGAGTTATCTCTAAGAAAGCCAATTATTATAGAAGCAGACGGTTCAGAAAGACCACTTTATCCTGCTGAAGCACGAATGAGAAATCTTACTTATTCTGCACCAGTATTCTTAGAAATCGCATTAATTGTCGACGGAAAAGAAAGAGATCGAGCCGAAGTTCAAATCGCAGAAATTCCAGTAATGGTCCAATCAAAACTTTGCTACTTATCAACTTTAACTCAAGATCAAATGATTGAAGCTGGAGAAGATCCAATGGATCCTGGCGGATATTTCATTGTAAACGGAACTGAAAGAGCATTAGTTTTACTTGAAGACTTGGCTCCAAATCAAATCACAGTTAATTCTGAAAAAACAGGACCAGTTACTCACTTTGCAAAAGTTTTCTCAGCAATTGATACTTACAAAATCTCACACACAGTTGAACGAACAAAGGAAGGAATATTCCAAGTAAGTTTCAGTAACGTAAAGAAAGTTCCATTCACAGTAATCTTGAAAGCATTAGGAATGACTAAGGACAAAGACATTGCAGATGCAGTTGGATTCAAAGAAATCCCTGAAGATCTATATATCAACCTAGTTGAATTCATGAGCGTAACAAATCAAGAAGAAGCAAAAGAATTCATTTCAAAGAGTTTGCAAATTGCACTTCCAAAAGACAGAAAGCTTCAGAAAGTTGAATCTATTCTTGATACAATCTTTTTACCTCACTTAGGAACAGATAAGAAAGCAAGAATGAACAAAGCATACTTCCTTGCTCAAATGATTAGAAAAACAATTCTTCTAAGAGAAGACAAAATTCAAGCAGATGACAAAGATCACTACATGAATAAAAGAATCAGAATGGCAGGAGACCTTCTTGAAGATTTATTCAGAACAAACTTCAAAGGTTTGAAGAATGATATAATTTATATTTTCACTAGGGGAGTAAGACGAGGAAAAATAATTCCAATCGCATCTCTTGTAAGATCAAAGTTCATGACTGAAAAGATTCGGTCAGCAATGGGAACTGGAAATTGGACGGGAAACAGACAAGGAGTTTCTCAACGACTTGAAAGAGATAATCCAATCGCAGCAATTTCTCAACTTCGAAGAGTAACATCTTTACTAGATTCAAACAGAGAGTCTTTCGAAGCAAGAGCTTTACACCCAACACACTGGGGAAGACTTTGCGCTATTGAATCTCCAGAAGGTAAGAATATCGGTCTAAGAAAAACTCTCGCTTTAACTGGAACAATCACAACAGAGTTACAAGCTTCAGAATACAGCAAAAACTTGAAGAGCTTACAAAAAATTGGTTTGGAGGAAATTAAAGGATGAGCTACGTATTCATTGACGGAGTATTACAAGGAACAGTAAAGGATGCTGAAAAGTTTGTAAAGAACACTATCAAAGAACGACGAGCGGGAAAATTCTCAAAGAACCTTAATATTCTATACAATGAAGAAGAAGACATTATTAAAATTCAACTTGACAAAAACCGACTTCGAAGACCTCTTATTATTGTCCAAGAAGGTAAATCGCTTTTGACAAGCAAACATCTTGAATCATTAAATTCTGGAAAGATGAGTTGGACAGAATTAATCGAAAAAGGAATTGTTGAAGAAATCGATGCACTTGAAGAAGAATCAGCATTGGTTGCAATGAATGAAAAAGATTTAACAAAGAAACACACACACTTGGAAATTGATCCAATTGTAATTTTTGGTATGAACACTTCCATGATTCCATTTGCAAACTTCAATCCATCAACACGTCTTCTAAGAGGACAAAAAAATCAACAACAAGGAACTTCTCTGTACGCTCTAAATTACTTAAATCGATTAGACACAAATGTTAACGTTCTTCATTACACTCAAAAACCACTTGTAAAGTCATTCACTCAAGATATGTATGGTGAACATATCACCGGAGGACAAAACTTAGTAATTGCAATTCTAAATTATGAAGGCTACAACATGTCGGACGGAGTTGTAGTAAATCGAGCATCTATTGATCGAGGAATTTCAAGAGTGTCTCACTACAGACCTTACGCAGCAGAAAGACGAAGATATCCGGGTGGTCAAATTGATGATATTAAAGTGCCGGATAAAGACGTACAAGGATATTCAACTGAAGCACACTATAAGAATTTAGACACAGACGGATTAGTAAGTCCTGAAACTCACGTACGAGGCGGAGAAGTTCTTGTAGGTAAAACATCTCCTCCAAGATTCTTATCAAGACTTGAAACTTTCAGCACTGCGGCAAATATCAGAAAAGACACATCTGTAAAAGTTAAATTCGGAGAAAATGGAACTGTTTCCAAAGTTCTATTAACTGAATCCAAGGACGGTAATCCATTAGTAAACATTGAAGTTCGAGACACAAGACCAATCGGTGTTGGAGATAAAGTATCTTCTCGACACGGACAAAAAGGAGTTATCGGACACATTGCAAACCCAGAAGATATGCCATTTAGTTCATCTGGAACCGTACCAGACATTTTATTCAATCCATTCGGTATGCGTCGTATGACCGTATCTCACTTAATCGAATCTCTAGGAGCAAAAGTTGGAGCTCTAAGCGGACGATATGTTGACGGAACTCCGTTCAGTGGAGAACCAACAGAAAATCTAAGAAAAGAATTAGAAGAATTAGGTTTCAGAGAAAACGGAACTGAAACTTTATACGACGGAAGAACAGGTAGAGCTTATGAAGCAAAGATTTTCGTAGGAAACATTTATTATTTAAGACTAAAGCATCAAGTCGCAGACAAAGTTCAATCCAGAGCAAGAGGTAGAGTTGCATTACTAACAAGACAACCTACAGCAGGTAAAGCAATGGAAGGTGGACTTCGATTCGGAGACATGGAAAAAGACACACTGATTGCTCACGGATCTTCATTACTATTGAAAGAAAGATTCAGTTCAGACAAAGATATAGTAAATATTGGAGACCGATCAGGAGATATTGCAGAATATGATTCATTTAATGATAGGTTCACTAGCGTGGTAGATCCAAAGGAAACAGTCTCAAAGGTCGAAATGGCTTACGGATTCAAGTTGCTAATTGAACAACTAAAATCTATGGGAATCAGACCACAATTAAAATTAAAAGATAAGTTCAAGCAAAAGAGGTCACAACAATGAAACAAGTAATTTCAAAACAAGTAGAGAGTATCAAGTTCGGTTTACTAAGTCCAACTATGATCAAGAAGCTTGGAAAAGTAAATGTAATAACTCCAGAAATCTACGACTCAGATGGATATCCGGTAGAAAAAGGATTAATGGACCCAGAAATGGGAGTACTAGATCCAGGAATGGGTGTCAAGAAATGGAAACTTGGAGCAGGAAACTTTGGTTACATTAACTTATCAAAACCAGTAATTCATATTTTATACAGAACACACATTTACAATTTCTTACGTTCAACATGTTCAAGTTGTGGAAGAATTTCATTAACTGAAGCAAAGATTGAAAATTACAAAGAGAAATTAGACTTAGCTGCAAACATTGATTCAAAAGAAGTAAAGAAAGTAATCAGAAACATGATCAAAGCAGCATCAACTGTAAAAGCATGTCCACATTGTAATACTCCAAGAGAAAAAACAGTATTTAAGAAACCTCAAACTTTCTTTGAAGGAAAAGACGAAAGATTATGGCCAACCGATATTCGAGAACACTTAGAAAAGATTCCAGATGACGATGTAAAAGTTTTCGGAGTAGATCCAGCTTTCGCAAGACCAGAATGGATGGTTCTAACAACGCTATTGGTTCCTCCAATCCGAGTAAGACCTTCAATCACGCTAGAAACTGGAGAGCGTTCAGAAGACGATTTAACTCACAAGCTTTCAGACGTTGTAAGAGTAAATCAACGACTTCTAGAAAACATCAATGCAGGAGCACCAGAAATTATTGTTGAAGACTTATGGGACTTATTACAATATCACATAACAACCTATTTCAATAACAGTATTGCACAAGTACCTCCCGCAAGACACAGAACTCAAAGACAACTTAAGACTTTGGCACAAAGATTGAAAGGAAAGACTGGAATCTTCAGAGCAAATCTTGCAGGTAAGCGAGTTAACTTCTGTGCACGTTCAGTTATTTCTCCAGACGCACATATTGACATCAACGAAGTCGGAGTTCCAGAAACAATCGCAAAGGAACTAACAATCGGAGAAAGAGTAACAGAATGGAATATTGATTGGCTGAAATCACTAATCAAGAACTTCGAAGGCTATCCTGGAGCAAATTACATAATCACTAACGAAGGAAGAAGAAAGAAAATTACTGAAGAATCTATTGAGTCAATTCTAGAGGAAGTAACTTTCGGATACCAAGTTGAAAGAAATATTATCAACGGAGATATTGTATTATTCAACCGACAACCATCCCTACACAGAATGTCGATGATGGGACACCGAGTAAGAGTTGTTCCTGGAAAAACTCTAAGAATTAATCCTGCTGTTTGTCTACCTTATAACGCAGACTTCGACGGAGACGAAATGAATATGCACGTTCCACAAAGCGAAGAAGCTCGAGCAGAAGTTGAAACACTTCTATTACTTCAAAATCAAATTGTCACTCCAAGATACGGACTATCAATTATTGGAGCAATCGAAGACTCAGTTCTTGGATTGTACTACTTAACAAAAGACAGATACTTTACTCGAAGAGAAGCAAGTGAATTATTGTTATCGGTAGGAATTGATGATGTATTACCAAAGCCAACAAGGACAGGAAAAGAAGATTTATGGCACGGTGCACAAGTATTCAGCATGCTTTTACCAAAAGATTTGAACTTCAAAAAGAAAGGAAAAGTCTTGAAGAGCGGAAAAGTTGAAAAAGGAGATGTAATAATTCAAAAAGGTCAATTAAAACAAGGATCTTTAATTGATTCCTCATTTATTGGACCAGAAGGCGGAGTACTAATTCACAAATTGTTTATCGACTACGGTGCAGATGAAGCTGCAACATTCTTGAACAGAGCAATTCACTTAGGAATCGCAGTAGCAAGAAAAGTAGGACTTACAATGTCATTCAATGATTTTGATATTGACGCATCAGATAAAACGAAGATTCAAAAGATATTAGA
The DNA here is from genome assembly GCA_964649785.1 of Candidatus Woesearchaeota archaeon. GTDB lineage: Archaea > Nanobdellota > Nanobdellia > UBA10117 > ARS21 > JAAZWY01. Next base: position 12,707 of record CAZYQG010000008.1, read on the forward strand.
CGAATCACAAGTTGATGCAGACAAATTAATCAAACAATTAAAATCAAAGAATATTGAACCTTTACCAGGTAAGACAGTTAAAGAAACATTCGAAGCAAAGATGCAACACGTACTATCAATTGCACGTACAAAATTAAACAAAGTAATCGAAGCAAAGATTGACGAAAGCACTCACTTAATCAATTCAGCAAGAGCTGGAGCTGGAGACAAAATCTTAAACATTGTTCTTATGTCTGGATTCGTTGGTCAAACAGACTTACGAGGAGAACGTATCAATTTCGGATTCAAGGACAGAACAATCGCACAATTCAACAAAGGAGATCTTGGACCAAGAGCTCACGGATTTGTTAGAAATGGTTATGCAGACGGATTAGACGCAGTTGAAGTATTCTTCACTTCCATTACGGGAAGAGACAACTTCATGGACACAGCAATGCGTACGCCTAAGTCCGGTTACATGCAACGAAGACTTGTAAACGCAATGCAAGACTTGAAGGTAGCTTACGATGGAACAGTCAGAGACTCTTCAAGAAAGATTATTCAATTTGCATTCGGTGGAGACAACGTCGACGTATCAAAATCAGATAAAGGGAGAATATTAAACGAATAATGGCAAATAACTTCGCTTGGATTAAGAAAAACCTGCCAGAAGGCATCAAGTTTAAAGACGAAAAACTTGCAAAAGATAGATATTCAAAGATTCAATTAGATCCAGGAGAAGCAATTGGAGTAGTTACTGCACAATCAATCGGAGAACCTGGAACACAAATGACAATGAGATCGTTCCACTTTACTGGAGTAGCGGAGCTTAACGTAACACTAGGTCTTCCACGTATTATCGAAATTCTTGACGCAAGAAAATTACCTTCAACTCCAACAATGCATATTTATCTAAATGCTCCACACAGCAAAGACAAGAATAAAGCAGACAAAATTGCTCAAAAGATTAAGCAAACAGTTCTAGAAGAAGTAACAAAAGAATTTACAATGGACTTAGCAAATGGAGAAGTTAATGTACTTCTTGACAAAGATGAACTAAAACGAAAATCACTAAATCTAAATGATGTATATGAACAATTATCATTACAAGTTAAGGGTGCAGATATAACAAAGAAAACAGCAAGTATTTCAGTAAAACTAAAAGATAATGATATCAAGAAAGTTTACAAATTAAAAGAAAAATTAAGAGATTCATTCATTTCAGGAATTTCAGGAATCACCGACGTTCTAGCATACAAGAGCGACAACGGAGAATTCATAATTCAAACATTCGGATCAAACCTAAAGAATATCTCGGAAATCAAAGAAGTAGATTTCTCAAGAACTCGAACAAATAACTTCTATGAAATTGAAGCAGTTCTAGGTATTGAAGCAGTCCGAGCAGCAGTACTACGAGAAGTCATGCACATTTTAAGTCACGAAGGTATGGCAATTGACGAAAGACACATCTCACTAGTTGCTGACATGATGACTCGAGACGGAGGGATCAAAGGTATAACTCGTCACGGTATTACAAAAGAAAAAGAATCTGTACTTGCAAGAGCAGCTTTCGAAATCCCACTAGATCACTTAGTTGAAGCATCTGTGAGAGGAGAACAAGACAATCTAGTAAGTGTAGTTGAAAATGTAATGATTAATCAACCAGTACCAATTGGTACAGGATTACCTGAGCTATTCGTTAAGATGGACGGTGCAAAACCAAAAGCTTCAAAAGCGAAGAAAAAGGAGACTAAGAAATGAAAGCAGCACAAGAAATCCTAAAAACAAAGAAGAAAGTAATCTACGGAACTGATGCAGTTCTTAGAGAGGCTAAAGCAAAGACTCTAACTTCAGTATTCACTTCTTCAAACTATCCTGCAGATATGTTTGTAAAATTTGAAGAGCTAAAAGACAGTTGTAATTTCGAATTAGAAAGACTAAACGAAGACAGCGAAGAACTTGGAGCACTTCTTAGAAAAACATTCCTGGTTTCAGTAATCGGAATCAAGAAATAATTATCATGCCAACTATTAGTTTAGATAACCACACCATCAGGACGATGGCCTTTTTCAAAGATAAGACTGGCGTTTCGCCAATAAATTGTATTGGAGTTAATGGAACAATAATTTTCGTTGTAGAAAGTGGCTCTGCAAAAAAGGCAGTTGGGCAAAACGGAGAAAAAGTTAAAGCAATAAGTTCTGCGTTAAAGAAAGATATCAAAATTGTAGAACGTGGACAAACTATGGATGAAACAATAGAGAAGTTCATCTATCCAATTCCATTCAATTCTTCAAAAGTTGTCAGAGGAACTTTGGCAATTTTGTTAAAGAATCCTGCAGACAGAAAAAAACTAAACGGGAACGGAAAGAAGACTTTAAGACAACTTAAAGAAATAGTAAAAATGTATCATCAAAACGTAAGAAACGTTCAATTAATTTAACCCACAAACATTCTAAGATTATTATCCAATAATTCTTTCAGAGAAGAAATCATCCTCGTTGAGACTTGAGTCGGAGCACCATCAAATGTTGCTAATTTTTTCTCAAGAACTTTAAGAGTACTTGGTTTTCCATTCTTCAAAACACCTTTCTTACCAACTTCATACTTAACAATCTCTGCTTGACCTGAACCCAATTTTACAATAAATGCTTCAGTATTAAATAACCACAAATTTGCAGTTCCTTCTTTCTCTCCAGAACCATACTTCAACATTAGTTTAAACCTATCTTTATTCAAACCTTTTTCAGCATTAATAATATCAATAGTCTCATCTCTAACTTTATCTAAATTAAATTCTAAACTCTCAACTTCACTTAAACTAGATATATTATTATCTAACTTCTCTGCAGAGTTAACTAACTCAAGATATTTTGAACGAGCAAGACCTTTCGAAATCAATTCAGATTTTAATGCATTCTTTACTCCACTCTTACTTGCTTTAACTCCTGCAACTTTCAGAACCAACTGCATATCTTCAACAGATTTCTGTTTAACAGCTTTAATTTTGGAACTAACTAATTTCTTTTCAATATCTTTGTACGCCTTCTCAAGTCTTTCAACAAAGTCAACACCATCCTTATAGTTCTTAGTCATAGTTTCAAGCTTGACTTCCTTAACTTTCCCGTACTCAACATCTTTTCTTAGTTTATGTAATCTTTCCCAAATCTTAACATATTTTTCTTCAAGATGTCCTTTCTTGACCATATGTTCGCGTAACTGTCCAGCAATATGATTTGGACTACCTGGTGGAACGCCCAACAACATCAAGACTCCCTGAGCAGGAAAAATTGTTGACCAGAATAGATCTTCAATCGCAATATCTCGGAATTTTATTTTAATTCTATTCAAATGATTCTTACCATCTTTAACGTATTTTTGAATGGATTCAGGAGTAGGAGTCAACAAACCACGTTTAAGCATTAATTTCCAAGGAGCAAACATTCCTCGATCATAAAGAGGAACGCCATCTCGAATAGTAGTATAAAATACTGGTTCAGCTCTACGCAATCCTTCCCATAATCTTGTCAGAATCCAAACTTGAATATTGAGTTTACCTCGAATCCCAACTTCTCTTTCAGACTCTCTTGCAAACTTAGCAGAAATATCTCTTAGTCGCAAAACCAATTCATTAGAGGTGGTTCTAGTTACATCCGTATCATCAATAACAATTGAAACATCAATATCTGAATCTGCAGTTGCCTCACCACGAATTAAAGAACCTGCCATAACGTAAGATACGACATATTTCTCAAATTTTTTGAGCATCTTAATCTTATGAATTTCAACAGCTTTCAGAGATTTTATCCAATCTCCTTCATCATGAATTAATCTCCCCGAAACAATACTGCGCATAATATCATATTGACCGCGAGTTGCAAAATCCCAAATTTCTTCAAGTAAAATTGAAGTAACTTTTATACCACTTGTTTTAGCCATACCATTTCCTTCCTTCTCAATTTCTCCGATATGCGTAATCTTCTCTTTAGGAGTCTTATTTCTTAATTCAGAAACAATAATCAAATTAGGAGTCATTTTTGGAGTTTCTCCCGGTTTTGGAGCTGACGGACGCATAGTCAAAACCACACCAAGTATCTCCTTCTTATGACGTTTTAGCAAAGAACTCTTTATCTTTTCAGCAGTTGGTTGTACTTTATCGAGCGATTTGTTCAATTCCTCCAATGCTTTCTGCTTAGAACCCTGCTGAGACTCTTTAAATTTACCAAACATCTCTTTCAATTTATCATTGCTTGCTAAATCTTGAGAAGGTTTAGAAGTGTCAACCATAAACTACAAACGATACACATGGTTTTAAATGTTTTCTAACAGTCTACGATTTTTGAACCGAAACGCTTTTAAAGCGAAAATCAAGGCATAAAACATGGTAGAATGGCAATTCAAAGAAAGAATCGCAGAAGTTAGTAGACAGCACGAAAACTTCAAAAATGATTCAGATTACGAATTAATGCAATTACTTATTGATGTTAGAAATGACCCAAATACAATTGCATACAAGAGAGTCAATGATTTTCTATTAGAAACAACTGCCAAAGCCTATGGTAAAAACCATACCATAGACGCAATAAATAACGATATTCCTCTTAGAGACGGATTAATACTTCACTCTAAAGAAATAATCCCAAAAGAAATAATGAAAGCTTATCAAGCAGATCCAACAAAACGGGAAACTAGAGCTGCAATGTTTTCTAATTTAGGAAGCGGATTAAAAGCTCCTAATTTTGTTCTTTCTGAAAACTCAGATAATCTTATGAATTATTTAGATAATTCTATAGAATATCATTCTGAGGCACAAGTTGAAGAAAAAAATGAAGTTGAAAATGTAATCCTTACCTTAACAAGTAAGCTAACTAACGAACCAGAACACAGAGACTACTTATCTAGAAACTTTGATAATTTTGAGAACACAATCAGAAGTATCGGAAGAATCGGATTAACTGATAAAGTTATAGGCACAATAGGATCTGATCTAGAAACTTTAACAGAAAGTTTAAATTAATCATTTACGATTAACAACTTTTTTCATAGCATCAACAAAATCTTCAGCATGTTTTAGATATCTATCATAAGTTTTACCATCAAGATTACTAACTTCACGCTTCATAATTCGTTTAGAAACTTCATACATATGACGCATTATATCAGAATATTTCTTACTAACATATCTTTGTTTGACTAGCTTCTCATCAATCATATCTGCAACAGCACTAGGACTGGTGGGAACTTCACCAACGCTCATCAGTGCAGCATGAGCCGCATCAATTGTAGCCCAATACAAATCAACAATTGCATTATCCATTCCTGACTTAGCACGATTCAAACTAGAATAAGCCATATTCAAATAATTATGAACTGATTCTCCAGAAGGTCTAATTCTACCATTCAATAAAAGAATCTGAAGGGGATCAAAGAATCCTTTATCAATCAAAGCTATTCCATCTCTCAAAATGTTAACTGCAACAGGGTCGCCTGCTCGAACATATTCCCAAAAAGTTGTAAGTGGTAAAGTTTGAACATGTAATCTATCGGGATTAACTTTAGCAACAGATTTTTGAACAAGAATTCTATAAGTTTCAACCAATTCTCGAGTCATATTAATGTGAACATCATCAACAACCAGTAAAATATCAATATCACTACTTTTCTTAGAACTACCTCTCGCAGCAGAGCCAAATAAAACAAGTGCAGAAACTAAATCTCCAAGTTCCGCGCTGACAGATTTAGCAAACTTCCTG
>CAZYQG010000009.1:0-9095 GCA_964649785.1 Candidatus Woesearchaeota archaeon
AGTTAAAAGAAAATATGGAACTGATGCTTTCTTCTTAATTAATTTCCCAGAGAATCTTACTAAATTCTATGCTATGCATGATGATAAAATTGGAAGATATGTTGACTTAATTTACAAAAATAATGAAATAAGTTCTGGCGGTCAGAGAGAACATCGATATGAAATTTTGCTAAATCAAATTAAAAAGAAGAGATTGAATCCAAAAGACTTAGAATTTTACACAACTCCTTTGAAATACGGTGCGGCTCCGCACGGCGGGTTTGGAATGGGAATTGATAGATTGGTAACTTTCATACTTAATTTGCCAAATGTTAGGGAGGGCGTTTTGTTCCCTCGAGATGTTGAGAGAACTGGTCCGTAGAAGTTTTTTTATAGCTCTGAGTAATTAAACAGCTATGCGAAAGACATTTATCACTAACTTGAAGTTGAAAGGTTTCAAGAGTTTTAACAAACATGCGAACATTCAGTTCGGCTCTGGATTTAATTGTATTGCTGGAGCAAATGGTAGTGGTAAATCTAATGTTATGGATGCTCTTTGTTTTGTTCTTGGAAGATTGTCAACAAAAAGTATTCGTGCCGACAATTATGGTGATTTAGTTCATAAGAATAAAAACATGCGATCTAATGGAGCTTCTGTTGCAATAACTTTGGATAATTCTTCAGGAATATTTGGTTTGCCTGACAAGAAAATTGAAGTTTCTCGAGAGATTTCTAAAGAAGGTAAAAGTCGTTATTTGATTAATGGAAAACGTGCAACTCGAACTCAGATTTTGGAACTCTTGGAAATGAGCCAGATTCGTCCAGAAGGTCATAATATTATTTTACAGGGAGATATTTCAAGTTTCATCACAATGCGCGCAGTTGACAAGCGAAAGTTGATTGAGGACATTGCGGGAATTGGAGTCTACGAAAGAAAGAAAGATGGTGCTATGAAGAATTTGAACAAAGTTGAGGAAAAACTTCGTGAAGTTCAGATTGTTATGAATGAGAAGAAATCCTATCTTGATTCTCTTGAGGGTGACCGAAAGGTTGCTGAACAATATAATTCCTATAGTTCTGAGTTGAAAAGTGCAAAGTCTACTGAATTGAATTTGAAACACACTTCTGCCTCAGCACGAAAGCAACAGATTTCTGGTAAACTTGAAGTGGTTGAAAAGAAACAGTCTGAATACAAGAAGAAACTTTCTGAGATGAATGATAAGGTTGATGCATTACAAACCAAGATTGCAAGCGTTGAGAAACAGATTGAAAAGAAGGGTGGTGAAGACCAACTTGTTTTACAAAAAGATATTGAAAATTTGAAAGTTGATTTTGAGAATGCTAAGAATTTGGTTACTAGTTCTGAGAATGAAATTCGTAGAGTTGAAGAAAGGAAACGTCATCTAAGTAAGAGTCTTGCAGATATTAAAGGTAAGATTAAGATGTCCGAGGAGGATTTGAAAGAACAGCGTTTGGAACTGCGTAAACTTGATGGTAAGGAGAATGAGCTTAAGAAATCTCTTGGTCTTTCTAGCGTTTCAGTTTCAGATATTCAGAAAGAATTGGATGAGAAAGAAACTGAACTTGAGAATTTTAAGAATACTCAACTTGAACTTAAGAGTGAAGATAGTAAATTGAGTGGTGAGCTTGAAGTGTTTAAAATTAAGGCTGCTGCATTAGGTGATAAAATTACTGAAGCTGCCGGGATTGAGAAGCTGCTTGACGGAACTAAAGGTAAGAAAGATAAATATCGTGAAGTGTTAATGGAAATTAATTCTCTAACTGACCGAGATGCTGAAATTTTTGTGGAGATTAAAGAACGGCGAAAGGAAATGCTAGATAAGGAGAGTTCTTTGTCTAAGATTCAAATGGAGATGAATTCCAGTTATGAATTGTTAATGCGTGATAAAGCAATTGGTGCAATTCTAAAACGTAAAGATAAACTAGGTGGAATTTATGGAACTGTCGCTGAGTTGGGACAAGTTGATCCAGAATTTTCAACTGCGCTTAAGGTTGCTGCAGGTTCTCGTCTGAAAAATATTGTTGTCAAGGATGAGAAAGTTGCGATTAAATGTTTGAAGTTTTTGCGGGAGAAGAAATTGGGCGTTGCCACATTTTTACCCATGACTAAAATTAAAACTTCTTCTCAAAGTCATGTTCCTCAAGGTGCTGGGGTTGTTGGTAGGGCCGCAGATTTGGTTGACTGTAAACCAGAATTCAAGAAAGTGTTTGCAAATATTTTGAGAAATACTATTGTTGTCAAAGATACTGGTGCTGCTCGTTCTGTTGGAATTGGAAGTTATTCTATGGTCAGTTTGGAAGGTGATGTATTTTCTGTTGGTGGTGCGATCTCTGGAGGTTTCCGTCGTGAGACTGGAATTGGTTTTGGAAGAAAGACCGACTCTGGAGAAATTGACAAGAAAATTGTTGAACTTGATAAAGTTAAGATTAAAGTTAAGGCTCTTGAGAAGGAAAGAGATGGAATTGATCGTGAGCTTATTGGTTTGCGTAAAATGAAAACTGAACTTGAAAGTGGAATGGGTAACTTGGCAGCTCCGGCGCAAAGTTCTGCTGAATTGAAAACTCGGCAAAAAGATTTGCTGAACGGTTTGAAAACTCGCGAGAATCGTTTGAAAGAAATTTCTAAAGTCTCTGAAAAATTAAAAGACAAAATTCAGAAGTTAACTATTGAAAGAAACAGTATGAAATCTAATTTGAAAGAATTACAATTCGGAAGTAAGAAGAAAGAGTTGGATAGAATTGATTCTAATAAACGAAATGTTGACGCAAAGATTGCGACAATTAACGCGACGCTCGAGAATGCTTTGCTTCCTGAACGAGATAATATTGATCGAGTAATTTCTGGGTTGCTTAAAGAAAAGTTAGAATTTTCTGATCAGATTCAGAAACTGAAATCCGATCTTAGTAAATTCAAAACTCAACTTTCTGTAAAGGAGAAAGAAGAAAAAGAATTCTATGGTCAGCTTAAGAAATTATTTAGTGATAAAGGTAAATTGGCTGAATTGTTGAAAAAAGAACAAGATAAAGTTAAAGATGTTGAGCTGAAAAGTGTTGCTGACAATGAAGGTTTGAATGCTTTGTCTATCGCTCGCGCCAAAATTGATTCTGAGTTAAGTGCAGTTCGTGAGGAACTTGAAGAATATAAAGGAATCAAAACTTTGCCTTATTTGAAGAATGTTCAAGCAGCCAAACAGAAACAATCAGATATGAATCGTAAGTTACGAAGTTTGGGTAATGTTAATTTGAAAGCTCTTGAGATTTATGAAGATGTTAAACGAGAGTGGGATAAATTAAATTGGCGTATTGGCAAATTAGATACTGAACGACAGAGTATTGTTAATATAATTAATACGATTGAAACTAAAAAGAAAGTTTCTTTCATGGATGCATTCAATTCAATAGCCGGTAATTTCTCAAAGATTTATGCTAGTATCAATAATGATGTTGTTACTGGAAACTTGATTTTAGAGAATCCTGAAAGTCCTTTTGATGGAGGTGTTATGATTAAAGTTGTAAAGCCTGGAGCAAATGCACTTACTGCTCTGAGTGGTGGTGAAAGTGCAATGGTTGCATTGTCTTTCTTGTTTGCAATTGCAGAACATAATCCTACTCCTTTCTATTTGCTTGACGAAATTGATGCTCCGCTCGACGGTGTTAATGTTGAACGAATGGCAGAGTTGTTGAAAGAATATTCCTCTCGCTCTCAGATTATAATTGTTAGTCACAAAGATTCTGTAATGTCTACGGCAGATATATTGCATGGAATTTGGATGAATAAGAAACATGGTGAAAGTTACATAAGTAGTATGAAGGTGAAAAGATGAGTCAAAGTGAATTATTCGGTGCAATTTTATCTGAAGATGATATTAAATGGCAATCCATAATCTATGAATTGATTCGTAGTAAGAAAATTGATCCTTGGGATATTGATCTCCAAAAGTTTGCTGATGAATATGTTGGCACAATTGAAAAGTTAAAGCGGTTGAATTTTAGAATCTCGGGAAAGGTTATTTTGGCTGCAGCGCTTTTGTTGAAGATTAAAACTCGACATTTGGGTCTTGATGATTTTATTATGCTTACTTCTGACGATGAAGATGGTTTTGAAGAAGGAGATTTTGAATTTGGTGAAGATGAATATGTTGATCCTGAAGAAGCAAAAATTATGAAGCTTTCAAATCACATTCGACATAATACTAAAAAGAAATATTTAATCGAACACAAAACTGTTACTCCGCGAAGTCGTAAGGTTACCGTTATGGAATTAATGACTGCGTTAAAGAAAGCGGTTGAAGTTGATCGTCGTCGGGAAACGCGTAGAGCAATGGTTGAAGATTTTGAAGACGTTACAATTGAGCCTGATGAAATCTTTGAAGTAAAGAAAGAAAAAATTACAGATCGGATCGGTAGAATTCATAATGATGTATTGAAGTTACACAAGCAAACTAAGTCTCATGTTGATTTTGATGAACTTGTTGGTGATGTTGATCACAAAGAAAGAATTGGAACATTCTTACCAGTTTTACATTTAGCAAATCATGGGAAAGTTAATTTGATACAGGAAAAATCTTTTGATAAGATAATGTTGGAGGTATTAAAGAATGGAAGAGACTAAAGCCAAAGTTGAAGCATTATTACATTGTAATGCTAAAGGTTATACTGTTGATGAAATTTCTAAGCATACTGGAATTCGGAAGAAAGGTTTAGTTAAAGATGCCTTACATCATTTGAGAATTGATTATATTGAGAGAAATGGTGGATTGAAGATTGATGAAGATGATGGAGTTTGGAAAATGATGGTGAAGGATGCTCACGTTGAAGCAGTTACTGAGGCAGCTCGCCCTGAAATTGATAAGGCAATTCTGCAGACTCTTGCTTACATTGCTCACAAACAACCCATTCGTCAGGCAGATGTTGTTAGGGTGCGTAGCAATAAAGCATACAGTCATATTGTTGAATTAGTTAAACATGGTTTTATTGAAGCCAAAAAAGATGGTGTATCTAAGAAGTTAAGTACTACTCGAAAATTCTATGATTACTTTGATTTGCCTGAGGGCGAACCTTTTGAAATTGAGTCTGAAGAATAATTACTTATACTTTATTTTCCTAGTTTTTACATGCGCATACTGACTTCACTTGAATTGAGAATTGTTGTTAATGAACTTAAAGAGAATTATCTTAATTCTAAGCTTGCCAAGATTTATTTGCCTAAAACTCGGATTCTTCGTTTGGAATTACATCGTGCGGGGCGTGGAAGAAGTACTTTGATAGTTGACTCAGGGGTTGGGATGTATTTGTCGAAATTCAATTTTGAAAATCCAACTGTGCCTCCGGCTTTTGCGATGTTTCTTCGCCGTCATTTACTTCAAGCTACTTTGAAAGATGTAGTTCAGCGAGGTTCTGAAAGAATTGTTGAATTTAGATTTAACACAAAAAATGGAACTCGATTTTTGATTTGTGAATTGTTTGGAAAGGGTAATTTTATTTTGACGGATACTAATTACGTTATTCTTAATTCTGCAGTAATTCAAAGTACAAAGGATCGTAGCATTAGAAAAGGAGAAACTTATGTTTATCCAAAACAAGGTTTTGATATTTTGAATTTGACTCGTAATGATTTTGATAAAGGTCTTTCAAAATGGAAAGAACATTCGATTGTTAAATATCTTGCAAGCGGTTTGGGACTTGGTGGAAAATATGCTGAGGAAGTTTGTACTCGTGCTGATATTGATAAGAGTAAACAAGTTGGACTATTTTCTGATAAAGAGTTGAATGAGGTTTTTGATTCTGTTTTGGATTTGATTGCCAGTTTTGATTCTGAATCTTCAGTTGTTGTTATGGATGACGGTAAGGCGGTTAATGCTTTTCCTTTTGTTCTGAAAAGTCTTGAGGATTCTGAAGTTAAGAAAGTTGGAAGTTTTAGTGAGGCAGTTGATTTGCTTTTTTCCGAGGGACGAGTTTCAGAAGTCCGGAAACAAAAGTCTAGTGCGTTTGATAAACGGTTGGCCAAAGTTGAGAAGATTGTTGAAAGTCAGAGAAAATCAGTTGAGATGTTGAAGGCAAAACGGGCTGATTTGAAATCTACTATTGAAGTGGTTTACAGAAATTATCAATATATTTCAAAGATTGTTGAAAGATTAAACAAAGCTCGAGAGGCTGGACATTCTTGGCCAGATATTGTTGACGCTGCAGAGAAAGAGAGAAAATCCGGTCTTGTTGAAGCTGAAATGTTTCGAAGTATTAATCCTGAAGAAAAATTAGTTGTGTTGGAAATTGAGGATCATACTGTTGAATTAAATCTCGACAAGAAGATTGAGAATTTTACTGATGAACTTTACACTCAAGTTAAAAATATGAATTCTAAAATTTCTGGTGCAGAAAGAACCATGAATAAATATATTTCTGATCGAGATAAATTATTGTCTCAGAAAAGTGAAGTTATGGAAGGTGTTGAATCTTCATTACCTAAGGCTCGTGAAGTTGTAAAGAAAGAATGGTATGAAAAGTTCAGATGGTTCTTTACTTCGAGCGGTTTGCTTGCAGTTGGTGGGCGTGATGCTACTTCGAATGAAATGGTTATTAAGAAACATATGGAAATTGAAGATTGGGTATTTCATACATCCATGGCCGGAAGTCCGTTTTTTCTTTTGAAAAAGGGGAAAGATAAAGCAAGTGAAGAAGATATTGAAGAAGTTGCTGTTGCAACTGCCTCGTATTCTCGTGCCTGGAAGAATGGTTATAGTACTCAGGAAGTTTTCTATGTTCGTCCTGAACAAGTTAGTAAAAAGGCTGAAGCTGGTGAATATTTGACTAAAGGAAGTTTTATGGTTCGGGGGAAGAGAAATCTTTTGAATCCTGAACTGGAGGTTTGTGTCGGTATTGTTAATGGAAAGGTTGTTGGTGGACCTCGAAGTGTTATTGTTGAAGGTGATGTTTATTGTCTAGTTCCTGGAAAAACCAAGAAATCTGATATTGCTAAGAAAATTGCTCGAAAATTGGGACGAAGTGTTGATGAAGTTATGGCTGTTATTCCGAATGGAACAAGTGATTTAGTTTAATCGTTGATTTATTTCGTCTTCTGCCCAACCGACGCTCATTAATTCAGTTCTTATTTGATAATGAGACTTTTTTGTTGATTTTGCGTGATTAATATAATCAGTTAGTGGATCCCCAGTGGAAACAATGGTTGTTTGGACTACTTTACTTCGTTTTAATCCTCTTGCTACAAGTGCTAGGCCGATAACTGCTAATAGAACTGCAACTCCGAGCAATAATCCTGAATTTTTTTGTATTGCTAGTGTTGTTGCACCTGCTAGTTGGTTTGTGGAAGGAAGTAGGAACATTGATGAGACAAAAACTAGGATAGTTCCCATGCCTGCAAACATTAAAGTGAGAAGAGTTTCATCGCGCATAAAAGTATGAATACGCTATTTGTATTTAAATTTTGACCAAGGCTTAAATAGTTTTGTTCCCACTATATCTTATGAAGAAAGTGATAGACGCGGTTGAAAGTGCCATTATAATGGATTCTGATGAATCTGAACAATTATCTGGTGTAATGCGTGAATTTGAGGAAAAAGTTACTGCAGAATTGGCTAAACAAGGTGTCGTTGCCAACTTATTTGTTGGTGGAAGTGTTGGAAAAGGTACTTGTTTGCCTGGAATTCATGATATTGACTATTTTATGCGGTTCGATTTGAAAAAATACGGTGATGAAAACATTTCAGAGGTTTGTGAAAGTGTTTTATCGGGTATTTTCAAGGATGTTTTGCGATTAAAGGGCTCTAGAGACTATTTTAGAGTTAAAATTAATGATTATGAGGTTGAAATTATTCCAGTTTTATACATTAAACGGATTAATCAAGCTCAGAATCTTACAGATCAGTCTCCATTCCACGTAAATTGGATCAAAAAGAATGTTAAAGCTAAGAAAAATCTTGATTTTGATATGAGATTGGCTAAACAGTTCTTTCGTGCAAGTGGTGTTTATGGTGCAGAATCATGGATTGGAGGTTTTTCTGGTCATGTTACCGAAATTTTAGTCGTACATTATGGAGGATTTGGGAAATTATTGAAAGCTGTTCTCAAATGGAAGGATAAGACTATTATTGATGTTGAAAAAGCGTATAAGGGAAAGGATGTTCTGGAGATTCTTGATGATGCTAAAACTGTCGGTCCGTTAGTTGTAGTTGATCCTGTTGATAAGGATCGTAATGCTGCTGCTGCGCTTGGTTTGGAGAAATTTGAGCTTTTACAGTCTAAAATTGAGAGTTTTTTGAAGAAACCTCATAAAAAATTCATTGATGAGGTTGAAATTACTGTTGATGATATTAAAAAAATGGGAAACCGTAACCGGGTTTTAATCTGGAAGGCACCACCTGAGAATGATAAAATGGATGTTTCTGGTGCAAAAATGGTCAAATATGCTGAACATATCTCTCGAATGTTCAAAGATGAGGAATTTATTGTTCTTGACAGTGGAATGTACTGGAATAAGCATGACTACGGACTTGTTTGGGTTATTGTGGATAAGAAAGATTTGACTAAGAAACAAATAATAAAGGGTCCTCAGACGTTTGGTATGCAGAATCACATCTTAGCATTCAAGAAGAAGTATGCTCGTCGGAAGAATTGGCGAGAAGGATATCATTATTATGCGGAGATTCCTAGAAAATATACTAAAATTGATCAAATTTTGAGATTAGTTAAGAAAAATGAAGAGTTTTCTGCTTTGAAATTGTTAAAATGAAGCGACAGATTAAGAAACAGTGGGATAAGATTGCTTCCGTTGGTCGGTATCGTCGAAAGTTGGGAATCGACTTGTCTGAATACGTTTCTGAACGGAATTTGAAGATTTTAGATTTGGGTTCTGGTGGCCGTAGAGGATTAGATAAGTTTGGTAAGGTTATTTACAGTGATATTTCTCTTGAAATGCTTAAACAAGGGAACTTGAGCTCTGGCGTTAACTTGGATGCCTCTGTTCTTCCGTTTAAGTCTGAGAGTTTTGATGTTGTTACTAGCATTGCAATGTTCCATCACTTGCCAACTAAGAAAGATAGATTGAATTTTTTGAAGGAAATAAAGCGTGTTTTGAAGCC
>CAZYQG010000009.1:9195-14186 GCA_964649785.1 Candidatus Woesearchaeota archaeon
GTTGGTTTCTTATCTGCTATGATATATTTAATCTCAGCAGAATCTGCAGCTTTGATAATTGCTGCATTTGTTTTACCATCCATGACAATTGCATGTGCACCGTCAATATCTTCAAGAGTTGAAGCTAATTCTGTAACTGGTACTCTTCCAAGGGTTTGGAGTTTCTCGTCAAGAATTAAAGCTGCTCCGTCACCTACAATTTCTTCCTTTAGCTCCTTCAAATGTGAAGTATCTTTTGGAATTTGTTTTCTAGGTGCTCTTCGTCTAGGACTTTCTGACCGTTTTGTAACGGTTCTTGAAGTTCTAGTTGTTCGAGTAGCTCTCGGTTTTGAGTCTTTTGATTTACCTCTAAGAGCTTGAATAATCTCTTTTTGAGTAAGTTCTTCGACTTCTTTTCCGTCTGGTGCTTTTGCTACATCTTTGATGTTAAGTTCTTTTGACAGCGATTTAACAATTAAATCTCCGCCTCGATCTCCATCAACAAACAAAGTAACAGTCTTTCCTTCGATTAACTCAGGAAGTGTTTTTGGTAGCTTTGCTCCATTTAATGAAATTGTATTCTTGATACCGTATCGTAGTAAGTTAACTACGTCAGCTCGGCCTTCAACAATAATTACTTCGTCAGATGTGTCAAAATCTGGACCACCTGGAAGTTTGTCTTTTCCGAAGAATTCTACGTCAGCGATTCTGACATCTTCTGTGACTTCTAATTTCATTTCTTTGACGTCTGGTTGCTCTTCAAGCAATTGCTTTAGCAACACTTTAGCTCTCTTCATTACGTAATCACGTTTAGATTGCCGTACGTCTTTGATGCTTTTTACACGAATTTTTGAATCTGATGGTCCAACTCGGTCAATTGTTTCTATTGCAGCACCTACTAGCGCTGTTTCAGATTTTCCCATACTTGATGGAATTAGAATTGTTCCTTGAGTTTTACCGTTTTTCTTAAAAACATCTACTTCTATACGTCCGATTTTACCGGACTTCTGTAATTCTCTTAATTCAAGGTCTGCTCCTAGCAATCCTTCAGTTTGACCGAATACTGCTCCGATCACGTCTGGCCGTTCAGCCATTCCGCTTAAGTTAATTTCAGCTTTAATGTTATATTTTATTGATACTGGACTTATTTTTCCCATTTTTTTATCTCCTCAGAAATCAAATATAGCTGTTTTGCTATACTACTCGATTGTTGGTGCCTTGCGGCAAATACTCAAAAAGAGCATGAAGTGAATAGTGATTTTGAATCAGTGTGATTTCTGTGTGATTTAGACTGTTGAAATTCATTTAAAAGCTTTGTGAATTATGCTCTGGAGGCATTCATATATCTATCAATATCTCCATCTCTCCAACCTTTTCCTCTTAATTTTGTTCTAATTTGCTCGTTTGAGAGTCCTTGACCTTTTTGAGTGGATATGAATTTTCTAATTGGACTTGCTGCTGGTTGCGCTGGGGCTGCTGCTGGTTGCGCTGGTTGCGTCGGGCTTGCTGGAGAGCTTGCTGGAGGCTTCTTCTTTCCGAATCTCTTGAATGCGAACCACCCTCCTACACCTAGAAGAGCTAGAACAATTAGTGCGATTAGCCATCCCATTCCGCCTCCGCTAGCATCTGATGCAGCTACTTGTTGTTGTTCTAATGCTTGTTGTTGAAGTTGCTGTTGTTGCTCTTGTAACGCTTGTCTTTCTCTGTCTAATTCTGCTTGTTGTCGCGCTATTGCTTCTGCAGCTGGATCTGCTACTGCTTCTTCAAATGCATCTTCTGCTGTTGTATCTGCAGGAAGAGTTAATAGCTCAATCTCAATTACTTCAGTCTCAGTTGAAGCTTGGTTGAAATTATCCTTAACTGTTAGTGTTACTGCACATGGAGTTACAGTACATGCTGTTGAATATGTGTGATTTGCAGTTAGACCTGTTCCAGTTGTACCGTCACCGAAGTCCCAAAGGTATTCTATGATTGTTCCATCCGCATCTGCTGATGCGCTTGCGTCAAATGTAACTGTGTCTCCCAGTGATATGTTATTTGATGATGATAGGAATGCTGCTGTTGGAGCTTGGTTTGTGTATGGTTTACATGCGTCTGGATCTCCACCAGTTAGACTTACATCTGTTAAGTCTGGGTCTGCAATATAACCTGTTTTACAACACCAGTTTGTATTTAGGATTTGTTGTCCTCCAAGAGAACAGTCTTGTGAATTTACGCCATATGGTTTTGGAGGGATATTGGAAGGTGGAGTCATTGAACTTAAAGCTGCTGTGGCTTTAAATAACTCTGTTGTTCCGTCTGTGTACATTACATATGCGTGTACATCGCAACCCGTTATTGCCACGTCTACTCCACCAAGCCCGTTCGGCCAAGAGATTGGTTGTGGCAAATTCGGGCAATCCATAATATCTCGGTATACTGTTGTGAATTGTGTTGATTGTGTTACGTGGTTGTTGTATATCTTGAACGTTTCTGGAATATCATCTGTAAAGGTGTCACATGAACAATCTTCTCCGAATGCTAATGTCGAATATGTTGCTGAACCTAGCGTACAGTATTTCGTTGCTGAAGCCTTACAAAGGGTTCTTTGATTTGCTGCATCATCAAATATTTGATAAGTAGTATCTTTTACTCCGTCAAACCAATATACTTTAGCTACGGTCTTTGGAAGGTTGACTAATGTTCCAGATACTAAATCATTGACATTATATACTTCTGCGCTTAGTTGGATTCCTGCAACTGGCATTTGTGAGTCTGAACAGCCTCCGCTGTCTGCTTGCTCGTTTGTTGGAGTGTCTGGACATGAATCATTTGGATCAAGTACTCCGTCTTGGTCTGTGTCAATTTGTGCTGTTCCACAACCGATTGAGTTTACTGTTGCTCCTGCTGCCGTATTTGGACATTGGTCTGTTGTGTCTAATACTCCGTCTTGGTCTGTGTCAGCTACATCTGAAGAACAACCTTGTGAGTTTACAGGTAATACATTTCCGTCAACATCGCTTTGTGTTCCTGGACAGATATCAAGTGGGTCAACAACACCATCTTGGTCTGTATCTGAACAACCTACTGCGTCGATTGTAGCTCCTGTTAGTGTTGCTGCACATTGGTCTGCTGAGTCAAATATTCCATCTGAATCTTCGTCAGCAAGTGATTGTAATTGTGAACATCCTAATCTTGCTGCGTCTTGGTAAATGTTTGTGTTTGCTGGAGTGTCTGGACATAAGTCTGAAGTGTTTGGCACTCCGTCGCTGTCAAGATCTAAATCTGTTGATTCTCCCGATGCACATCCTGTGGCTGGATCTGTTGTTGAGTAAGATTCGAATATGTTGTTAGGAACCATTATTGTATCTCCGTTTTCATCTAATTGTTGAATCATTGGAGTTGTTGTACATTGGTCTGCTGAATCGTAGATTCCGTCACCATCTGTATCAATTAATTGTGTGTCGACACAACCCATTCTGTTTCCTGATGTGTATACTATATCTTGTGAGCCTGCTGGTGTGTTTGGACATCGGTCATCTGGATCGTAAACTCCGTCTTGGTCTGTATCATCTATACATCCGTCTGAATCATTATCATATCCTGTTGCATCTTCATTTATACATTGGTCTGCTGAATCAATTACTCCGTCTCCGTCAGTATCTCTTTGTGATTCTGAACATCCTTCTGAATTTGTTGTGGCTCTTTCAGCTACTGGAGTGTTTGGACAGATATCATTTTCATTTAATACTCCGTCTCCGTCAATATCTGTTTGTGATGTTGCACAACCAGTTGAATCTATTAGTAATACGTCTGCTGGTGGTGTGTTTGGACATAAGTCATCTGCGTCCGAGATTCCATCATTATCTTCATCTGTTTGTGATGGTGAACAACCTGTACTGTCGGCAGTTTCGCCTGCTGGTGTGTTTGGACAAGAATCATCTGAGTCCATTATTGTGTCTTCGTCTGAATCATCACAAGCGTCTCCAAGTCCGTCTTGGTCTCCGTCTGCTTGATTGGTGTTTGCTGTAATTGGGCAGTTGTCTGCAGAATCATATATTCCGTCTGAGTCTGTGTCCACTAATTGAGAATCTACACAACCCATTCTGATTCCTGAGGTGTACACTAGTGATACGTCTGCTGGTGGTGTGTTTGGACATAGATCTGTTGAGTCTGGTACTCCGTCATTATCTTCATCATCTGGTGCTCCTGGTACTCCTGGTACTCCTGGTACTACTGGTGTCTCTCCTGGTGCACATCCTGTGTCCGGATCTGTTGTTGAGTATGAGTAGTCCCATATATTATTAGGAACCATATTGGAGGTATAAGAATTTCCAGACATTTCTTGAATCATTGGAGTGTTTGGACATTGGTCCTTTGAATCATAGACTCCATCTCCATCTCCATCTGCTAGTGCTTGAGCCTGAGAGCAACCCAGTCTTGCTGCATCTGAGTAAATATTTGTACCTGCTGGAGTGTTTGGACATAGATCTACCAAGTCATTTACTCCGTCTAAATCTGTATCAATTTGTGAAACAGAACAACCTTCTTCATTTGCTGTTTCGGTTGCAGGTGTATTGGAACACTGATCATCATCATTTATTACTCCATCATTATCATTATCTAAATATCCTGGAACACAACCATTTACATTGACTCCCGCTTTGTTTGGAATCATTATTGCTTCGCCGTCTTGAGTAAATAACAAATTCCCTTGTTCATCTGTCTCTTGGACATCCTCTGTGTCTGGACATAAATCTAGCGCTCTTAATTCTCCGTCTTCCATTGCATAATCAAGAACACCATCTTGGTCTCCGTCAAGTGCTGCTATTGGAGTTAAATCATAATCGTTGCTTGAAATTATTGCAAGAGGAATTGTTTGAGTGAATGTTTCTTCTCCGTGAAGAGTTATTGTATAATCTGTTGAATCAATTGAAGGTGTTAATTCAAGTATGTAGTCGCCGTTATCGATAGTATAATCGGCGGTGAAGAACTTTCCTGTTGGCGCAAAAACAAATACTACAACAACGACA
>CAZYQG010000010.1:0-13242 GCA_964649785.1 Candidatus Woesearchaeota archaeon
ATACGATGAAGTAAGAAATCTGGAAGACTTCAATCTATTTGCAGATATGAGATTGGCAGGAGTAGGGATGGCCGGAGTCGTTCACGCATCAAATCCAATTGACTCAATTCAAAGATTCATAGGAAAAATTGAAGTCGGAATGATTCCTTCAATTGTCGACACAGTAATTTTCATAAAAGAAGGGCAAGTGCAAAAAGTCTACGGATTAAGAATGGGAGTAAAAGTTCCATCAGGTTTGAAAGAAAAAGATCTGGCCAGACCGGTTGTTGATATTTATGATTTTGATACTGAAGAATTAGAATACGAAATTTATTCTTTCGGAGACTCAACAGTTGTTATGCCAATCAAGAAATTAAAACAAAAAAGAAGAAAAGGTCAAAAAGCAGAAATGAGATGGAGAATGCTTGAGAATTCAAAATATTTCGAGTTCATGTTCTTCACTCCAACAAAAAGAGTTTCAGTTGTAATCAATAATATTCTAGTTTCAAAACTTCCAGTACAAAAAGGTCGATCGCTGAGAATAATGAAAAAGTCAAGTCTCGGAAAAGAAATAAAACATGCACTCAGAAACAGATTAGAAGTTAGGTTCGAGTGACGCAATCAACAATATGTCTTCCTTCACGATAATCAAAAATACTATTTGATCTAGTACTCTGTCTTTCAAAGAAATCACAATCTTTGTAAGGAAGCGCCTGACCTGTTCTACAATCTAAAGCAATACTTCTAACATAGAAATTATTTTCCAAAGAAGGTAGATGCTTATTCCGTTGAGGATCTAAAAATCTTCCAAGAACCTCTCCACTATCTTCTTCGATTAAATTCCAATTTTTATCATTGACAAAGGAGTTAATTATTTCCATATGTCTTTTACGATGCTCAACATCAGAGTCAGAGATACCTTTCTCACCACCAACAATTCTCACTTCGAATTCAATTGGTTCATTTGAACCATTAAGTAATTTATCACACAAAACTGGAAAGGTACCTAATGAATTATACTTGGTATCCCAATGTGTAAGAAAACCAATCTTTTGTTCCGGAGACCATCCACTTAAAGATATACAAGGACCCAGTCCGCTAGTTGCAAGAATCGGAGTTTTGCTTTCTGAGCTACTTATACCAACTTCTCCTTGATTTACAGTTGCAACATTTTCATAGCAATTACCATATGAATCTCGATCATATTTCATAATTTAGACCCAAATAAGGACTTTAAAAGGTTAACGCTAACAACGGACCTGAAGAGATTTGAACTCTCGGCCTACTCCTTAGGAGGGAGTCGCTCTATCCAAGCTGAGCTACAGGTCCAATATTAATCTTCAAAAGTTCTTTTTAAGTCGTTCGCAATATCGTTCCAATTTCTTGAATCAGTAAACAACTTTGCACCAACAGCTTTCAATTTAGATTTAACTGGAGAGTTATGTACCATCTCAATTGCTTTAGCAACATAACCTTTTTTCAGCTGAGATTTTCTTAATATAATTCCTCGTCTAGAAGTGACATAAGTAGGAATTAATCCAGCGTCAGAAGTTATAACTGGAACTCCCGTTGAAATCGCTTCCATCAAACTGAGCGCAGAAGTCTCAGTTTTAGAAAGAAGAACATAAACATCCATTGCTCGCAAATATTTTTCAGGATCAGAAACAAAACCTGTTGAAATAATTCCGTCACCCCTTAACTTGTCTCGTTCAGGACCATCTCCCAAAACTAACAAAGTGGATTTTGGATGGTTCTTTCTGAACTGTTTGAATGAATTAACCAACAAGCTAATGTTCTTCTCCTTACTAAGTCGACCGTGAAATCCCACCACAAAATTTCCAGTAATTCCCAACTCCTTTCGAACTCTCAAACGATCAAATAAATTTTCCTTAAAACGAGTTTGATCAGCATTCAATGGAACAATTTTAAATTTGGATTTAATTCCAGCTTTCTTATATTTCGAAACAATTAATTTATCAGGTGCCAGAATAATATCTAGTTTTGAATAAATTCTTCTGAAAAGAGGTTTCAAAATTCTACCAACACTTTTCCGACCAATCGCAAACGGAAACAATTCCCAGTCAATAGTGTGAGCATAACCAATTAATTTTTTCTTTCCACTTGCAGAATAAACTGTACTTGCACCCAAAGGTCCTCCGGGCGTATTAACAAAAACAACATCTGCCCAATCAACGGCATCTTTAATTGTTTTGCTAACTGGACGACCCGGTTTAAATTCAGCAATAGTAAATTTGAAAGTTGGAGTATAAATCACGTTGAGTTTCCGAGAAGCAATCATTTCTTCCCCGCCTTCGAGACGCGGAACTAAGAACTTAATATCAAAATCATGTTTTAGATGTTTGTAAGTCTCATCCATGAAACGAACAATTCCGTCAACACGAGGATAAAAGGTATCAGAAACAAAAAGAACCCTTTTCTTTACCATTTATAAAATACCTCTGCAGTTATCTTCCCATGTCGCACACCGTTCCAATAATCCTTAACCAAAGTTAGAGCAACATTATAACTCCAACCAAGAGTTTTTGTCTGACTCTTAAATTCTTTCAGAGCTCGCTTCTTTTTGTTGAAAAATTTACTAGTATCAACAACTAACTTAGGTTTACCCAAATTCCTAGATCTAATCGGAGACCAATTATTGAATGTATAGATTCGAGCTTTCAATCCTTGAGAACGAACCTGACGTTTCACAAGTTTAGCAACACTAGTATGAGCGGGATGACCGTCATCAATGGAGTGAGTTAGAATAATATCAGGATTATATTTCTTCAAAATACTACCAACTCTTTTCTTAGTTTCTTCCGTTCTTCGCTCACGCCGAAGAGTTGTGTCTGGTAAACCCAAAAAATGAAGATTCTTAACACCTAAAATTTTACAAGCACGAGTTGACTCAGCAATACGCTCACGAGCAAGCTGAGAACGAGGTTTAACTAAGCTTGAATT
Source organism: Candidatus Woesearchaeota archaeon (assembly GCA_964649785.1). Lineage (GTDB taxonomy): Archaea > Nanobdellota > Nanobdellia > UBA10117 > ARS21 > JAAZWY01. Next base: position 2,941 of record CAZYQG010000010.1, read on the forward strand.
CTCTCCATAAGTAAAGATAATTGAAGCTACTTCATCACCATTCTTAGCATATGAAGCAATAGCGCCACCAGCACCAAGAACTTCATCATCAGGATGAGCCACACAAATTAGTACTTTCATACACAAAACAAAGGTCTACAGGTTTTAAAGGTTAACTTTTTAAAGCAAAACAATTCAAGAAAGACACGCGTCGATGGTGTAGTCTGGTATCATTCTGGCCTTCCAAGCCGGTGACCCGGGTTCAAATCCCGGTCGGCGCATTTCGCATTGAAAAGTCTTTTAAAGGCTACATACACAAAAGAACCATGAAACTTAAGAAACTAGCATCAGCAGGTCGTTTCGGAGCACGTTACGGAAGACGAATTAAGCAAAGATTACTTACTTCAGAAATTCCACAACGAGCAAAGCATAAATGTCCATACTGCATGAAAAAAAATGTTAGACGAGTTTCAACAGGGATTTGGCAATGCCGATCCTGCGAAGTTAAGTTCACTGGGAAAGCATATACTCCTGGAGAACAGAAGGCGGTAATATAATGGCTTACACATGTCAAAAATGTTCACAAGAAGTAAAACCTGAACAGGTAAAGTTCAGAGTAATTTGCCCTTACTGCAGTTCAAGAGTTTTAGCAAAACAACGGAGCGCAGAGGCAAAACCTACTTTAGCACGCTAATGTTTCAATCCAAAATAGAAATTAAAGGTGAAAAAGAATTACTCGAAGCCTACAAAGTGGCACTCGAACCCGAGCAAAACTTTGAAACGCAAAGAGCAGGTTACAAACTAAAACCTTCAAAAGACAAACTCACAATCAACATAACTGCGAAAGATGCAACATCTTTCAGAGCAGTTAACTCAACACTTACCGGACTGATGTCAATCGTCTGGAGAGTATGGAAGTTAAAAAATGAAACCAGAAGCACTTCAAGAAAAACTAAATGAGCTTAATGTTCTACAACAAAGATTGTCTATTTTTACACAACAAAGACAACAATTAGAGCTTTCTAATGCAGAAATAACAACTTCTGCAGAAGAAGTATCAAAAGCTAAGGGAAAAGTATATTCTCTGACTGGAAACGTTATTTTGGAAAAAGATGCTAAAACTCTAAAAACAGAGCTGGAAACACAAAAAAAGGAAATCAGCAAGCATTTGAAGACCATCGGCGCACAAGAAGAAAAGTTAAAAAATAAGGCGTTAGAATTACAAAAAGAAGTAACTGAAGGTTTACAAAATGACAACTCTAAATGAAGCAATTGAACTCATTGATGAAATTTGCGAAGAGCAAGGAATGCCAAAAAACATCAAAAATATTCTAATTGAAGTCAGAGGAAGTTTACAAGACAATTCCCGTGACGTCAAACTAATTTTAGACGAAGCAAAAGAAAAAATTTCAAACTTATCTGAAGATCCAAACTTACAATCCTTCTCAAGAACCCAAATTTGGAACCTTTCAAGTGCTTTGGAAGAAGTACAAAGCTAATTTTCTTTATTCATCAAATCATCTAAAACTTTATAATTGGACAGTAATAAAAAACCGTATGCCAATGAACAAATTAAGGAACAGATTTGGAAGAATTCTAAAGAATCCTGGTGACGTAATTTTAACTGAGGATTATGTAGAATTAAGCCAAGATGCAAAAAAGAAACACGCACCAAAAATTCTAGTAAGAACCTTCAGACTTCATGATTTTGAATCTGTAAAAGAAATCCTTTCATCAATCAGAGAAGGATACACTATTGGCTTAATTAATATGCTACCTTTGAAAGATAAAGATTCAATTGGACTAAAGCGAGCAATTGACAAGCTGAAGAAAACAATTGAAGCAAATGACGGAGATATTGCAGCATTTGGAGAACACTGGCTGGTAGTTACTCCGGGAATTGCAAAAGTCTATCGCGCATCAATGGCAAACGCAGAATTAGAAGATGAGCTGAGCCCAGAAGACAATAATTCAGATTCAGTTCAAACTTATTAGACAAAACTTATTTATATGATGGAGCATATACTGTTTTATGGCAGTTGCACCAGACGAATTCATTCTTTTCGCAGCAATAATCGGGCTTCTAATTGGAATTATCTGGGGACTAAGATACATTGTAAAACTTGAACGGAGAATTGAAGCTCTTGACAAAACGATAAGAAAAGCTGTAGCTCCAGCAAGAAAACGAAAGAGATAAAACTCTCTCAGACTATTTCTACTATGATTTACACGTTTAAACTATCTGGAGAAAATCTAAATCTATCAAAATTTGAAGTTGAAACTCTTTTCAAAACCAAGTGTACTCGAAAGGGAAACTTAGCAACTTGTAACTTAACTCAATCTCCAAAAAAACTCAAAGAAATTGCAAATCGTTCATCACTCATCAAAAAGATTTACAAAAACGGTATTAAAGTCTGGGAATTCAAACAAGGAAGATATAATCTAAGAGTGCCTACAGCAAGACCTGCATTCCATCCAACAGGAATGAAACCAAAGATGGCACATATGCTTGTAAACTTGACTGGAGCAAAGAAAGAAATTCTAGATCCTTTTTGCGGAATTGGAGCAACATTAATTGAAGCAGGAGTATTGGGACTCAAAGTAAGTGGTTCAGATTATGATCCAAGAATGTTAGATAGAACAAAAACAAATCTAAAACATTACAAAATAAAACCAAAGAAAATTTTCAAAGCAGATGCAACAAAATTATCAGAACACTTGAGGAAAAATTCAGTTGAAGCAATAACTTGTGATCCACCATATGGACAATCCTCAACTACTTCAGATAAAAATCTAAGAAATCTTTTCCGATCTTTCATGAACGAAGCTCACAAAGTCCTAAAGAAGAAAGGACGACTTGTAATAATAATTCCAAGCAAGCTAAAAATTCCAGGATTAATTCCAAAAGAATTCAAACGGTTAGGAAAGTTTGACTGGTATGTTCATGGAGGACTAACTCGACAAATAGTCGTTCTAGAAAAATGAAGTTCAAATCGCGTTTCTTCGCTGCACCAATGGTTAGAGTTTCAGATACAGCATTTAGAATAATGTGTTACAAATACAGTGCGGGTTTAGTATTCACCGAAATGACTTATGCTGCAGCCTTAGCAAGAGGAATTGACAAAGTAAATATTGACAGAAGAAGAGAAAAGTCAGTAGGGATTCAACTGGCCGGAACCAAACTTGATGAAATTGAAAAAGCAGTAAAATTCATTGAAGACAAAGTTGATGTTTTTGATTACAATCTCGGATGTCCAGTTAGCAAAGCACAAAGACAAAAAGTGGGAGCAATTCTACTTGAGGAACCAAGATTAGTTAGAAAAATTCTAAGCAAAATTGTATCATCAACAAACAAACCAGTCTTTGCAAAAATTCGTTCAGGTTATTCAGACAAAAATATTAATTATCTAAAAATTGGAAAGATTGCCCAAGATGTTGGTTGTGCCGCAGTAACGCTTCATCCAAGAACTGCAGCAACAAAACGTGGCGGAGGTGCAAACTGGGACCACATTAAAAAGTTGAAAAGCAAACTCGATATTCCAATAATCGGGAACGGAGATGTAAATTCTCCAGAAGATGCACTACAATTAATTAGTACAACTGATTGTGATTATGTAATGTTGGGAAGGGCAGCAGCAAAAAATCCAGCAATTTTCAAGCAATGTAATGATTTCATAAAAACTGGAAAATACAAAGAAGTCAATCAAAAGAAAATTGCAAACGAATATATTGAACTCGCAAAAAAATATAATACAAAATTCTCAACAATTAAGAGCCACACAACTTATTTCCTAAAACCTTACTCAGAAAAGATAAACAAAACCAAAGACATTAATAGCCTAAAAAGGACCTTGAAATCACTATGAACTTAGTAGACGTACATGCGCATTACACTTACAAGAACTTCCAGAAAGATATAGATGAAACCATCTTACGAATGGAAAAAGCAGGAGTAAAGAAAGTAATTACAAACGGACTCAGTCCGAAAGACAACGAAGAAGTTCTAAAACTTGCAAACCGGTACAAGATTGTCGAAGCTGCTTTAGGAATTTATCCAACAGAAGCAGGAAGTTTATCCGACAAAGAACTCAAAGATATTCTCAATCAAATTGAAGACAATAAAAATAAAATTGTGGCAATCGGTGAAGTTGGTTTAGATCATCATTGGACCAAAGATAAGAAAAAACAAGATAGACAAAAAGAAGTTCTCAGAGAAATAATCAAACTAGCAAATAAAATAAAGAAACCAATCATCGTTCACTCACGAAACGCAGAAGGAGAAACTGTGGAAATAATGAAGGAAGCAAAAGTTCCAGTAGTTATGCATTGTTTTTGTGGAAAAGCTGAACCAACAAAAGAAGCAATTGAAGCAGGATTCTATTTCTCAATTCCAACAATGATTGTCAGAAGTAAAACATTCAAGAAATTAGTAAAGAGAGCAGGATTAACTAAGTTACTAACCGAAACTGATGCACCATTCTTAGCTCCAAAATCGGGAGAAAGAAATGACGCATCAAATATAACTCAGTCAATTACAAAGATTGCTGAAGTTTTAGGAAAGACTGAAAAAGAAGTCACACAAAAAATCTATTCAAACTACAAGAAACTTTTTACTTAGTAACATTTTTTTTACCAGAAAAGAAACGTGACTTGCTCGCCCCTCTAAAGTCCCAGAATATTAACAATAATAATAACATTACAATCGCAATGAACAATGAAAACATAAATACTCCAAGAAGATTAGAATTCATTAACAATCCAATACCCCAAAGAAATGAAAGCGTTCCAAAGAATATCCACATTCTTCGGTTTGCAAATAACATTTTAGTTCCCCCAGTTTCAGGAACCATAGCCCGAGCATTCTTCCAAGCCTTTCCGCCACCCAACATAAGAACTGCACTGAAGATGGCCGCCAAGGGAATTGAACTCCAAATCAAGTTCCAAATCAAAATCTTCAGAAGATAATAAGTAAATATGTTTTCCGAGTAAGTATGAATTAACGAAACAATTGAAGAAAGAAGAATCAAGAAAACCAATAACGCACTTCGATAAGTAGTTTCATATCCACCTCCCGAACGCCAACCTTCTTTCATAAAAGGTCTATAGCTTCGCTTAAACTTCAAATCAAAATTCATCAAGTCCAAAAATAATACACTACCGTTCGTCAATACAGCAAGAGCAATAACCAAAAAATAATTTGTAGGATTCTGATTTTTAATCATCTCTGAATTCTTATAAAATAAAAATTTACTAAATATTCGATAAATAATTATTAAAAATAGATAAGAAATAACTGTAGCCAAAACAAAATTATAAAGTGCTTCTGAAATACTTGCAGCCACATAGAATCGCGAATAAGATATTGCAAAACCAAAGAATATTGCAGAAAGAAAAAGAGGTTGCAAGTTTATACCAAAGTTCAACATCGACAAATTAGATTTACGCTTTGTAGATTTTCTGCGACGTTTGGCCATATAGTCTCTTCATTTACTCAAATAAATATCTTCCCAAAACATATAAACTTCGAGATATAGTAAAATTTATGGGCGAATTAAAACAGGTTATTCTAGTAAATATGGAATTGGGTATGAGTCGTGGGAAAATAGCAGCGCAAGTCGCACATGCTGCAGTCGAAGCATCACTTCTTTCAATTAACAGAAAAGAATTTCAAGAATGGAGAAAACGAGGAATGAAAAAGATTGTATTAAAGTGTCCAGATTTGAAGACCTTACTCCAAACTCATCGTGCTGCAAAGCGAGAAAAACTAATAACTTATCTTGTAACTGATGCCGGAAGAACTGAAATTCCTTCTGGATCAAAAACAGCATTGGCAATTGGACCGGATACTCCAATCAAAATAGATAAAATTACTAAAGACTTCAAATTTTTATGAACTCAGAAATAACCCATTCATTCCTAACTTCAGGGTGGAACATAACTCCGTAAATTTCCTTTGATTTATGTTTAATTGCTTGAACGCTTTTCTTACTCCGAGCCAAAATCTTAAACTCAGATAATTTTGAAACTCCATTTGTATGTAAAGCATAAGCTTTGAATTTCTTCTGACCAAACAATTCACCTTTAACTTCAACCATACCAATTTCTTTCTTAGGAATAATTACTCCACCAAAAGTCTTAGCAATAATTTGAATTCCTGAACAAATCCCCAAGACTGGTTTGTTTAAATCTTTCAACCATTCAAAATTGTTTTCAAGATAGTCATTGTCAGCAACAGCAGTTCCACAAATAATCACCTTATCAAATTTAACAGATTTTTTCTCAGCATCAGAAATATTAACAATTTCATAATCAACTTTCTTTCCAACCAAATTAACAATCGGATTTACGAATTCCAACTCATTTAATTTCTCAGAACAAGTAGAGACTATCAACACTTTCATTTCAAATCCGCCTCCTTAACAATAAATACTCCTGCATGATTTGAATATTCCTTTTCATATTCAGAAATCTTTATTTTGCGTTTGAACATTGGAGCGTTCAAAACCAAACTTTCAAATTCTCCACCCTCACCAGCTGGATGAATTTTATATTTATCCTGTAATACTTTCAATTCAGAAATTGCTTTAGAGTCAAGTTTCCGACCAAGCCAATTTTGATCAAGAGGATATGCTGCGATTGAAGAAATTATAATTTCATATTTTTCTCGAACTAATTTTTCTAGCAATTCAATTTGATCAAATTGCCAAAGTGGATTAAAACACCAAAGTCCTAAGTCTGCACAAATCTTCTGAACTCTAGAAGCCTGATAAACTGATCCAACTGCACCAGTAACTATTCCCTCAATTCCAAATAACTCAACTGCATTCTCAATTAAATCTTTCAAATCAGAAAGTTCAGCTTCTTTTTCACCAGCAGTAAAGCCAGTCAAAAGAGGAATATCTAAAGCCTCAGCTTGTAATTCAGTAATACCAATATTTGGAGTATGAAACATGTAACTTTCATCATTTTCAGACTTCATAGACAACAAACAAGAAATTTCATGGTGTTCTTTAGCCAAATGCATAGCTAGAGTACTATCTTTTCCACCAGAAAACAACACTCCAAGTTTCATGTTCAAACTTTATTCAGTAGGTATTTATATTTTGTTTTTGAACGTATTATGTGGTTGAAGTATCAATAGTCATTCCAACAAAGAATGAAGAGAAATATATTGGAGAAGTTCTCAATAATATTTATAACCAATCCTTCAAAGATTTTGAAGTAATAGTTTCAGACGGAAATTCCACAGACAAAACAAAATCTGAAGTTGAAGCCAAGATTTCAAAATTCAAAAAGAAAGGAATAGAATTAATCTTTATTTCTACAACAAAAAAGGGCGTTGCAGTTGGAAGAAATCTTGGAGCCAAGAAAGCCAGCGGAAAATACATTTATTTTTTTGATTCAGATGTATATCCAGACCCGGAATTTATTCAAACAACGCTGGCAGAATTAAAAAGAAGAAAACTTTCAATGGGGACAGTTAAATCAAGTCCTTCCGACCGAAAACTGAAAAATAAGAGTTTCCACATTTTTATGAATCGCAGTTTGGCATTTCTTCAGTTCACTCCGTTTCCTGCAGCATTTGGACACTGTATAATTTGCAGTAAGAAATCATTCAATAAAATTGGAGGCTTTGATCCAGATATTTTCTTAGCTGAAGATACAACTTTCATCGTTCGAGGAAGAAGATTGCGTTTCAGATTCAGAGTTCTAAAATCTAAGAAACTAATCGTTTCAACAAGACGATTAAACACCGAAGGTTCTCTTTGGGTTACAATAAGATACATACTTTGTGCATTGGTATTCATAGCCAAAGGCCGAGGACCAAAGCGAGGAATAGCCGAGAAATTACTCAGATACAATATGGGTCACGGACATATCAAAAAAGACAGAATCTACAAACGAATTTTCAGAAAACTAAAGAAGTTAATTTAGACCGGGATAAGGCTTTTAAATGGTCAAAAATATCAGAATTTACGCTGAGATCGCATAATCCGGTATTGCGCCGGCCTTGAGAGCCGGTTCCTTCGGGAGTTGGGGGTTCGAATCCCTCTCTCAGCGTTTTCTAGGAAATCTTTATATTAAATCAAACTTATCAATAACCAATGGCCAAGCGCAGAAAAAGAGTTTCAAACAAAGGAACCTTATTCTCAAATAATACTGTTAAATATTCACTAATTGGAGTAGTAATACTGGGCGCTCTTTTATTAATTCTTAATTTTGCACCAACTGGACAATTCACTTATGTTCCAGTTGAATGTACTTGGACTCCAACAAACACCTGGTATCTTGAATCAGAGCCTTATTGTTCAAATAGTGACGGAGATGAAATACTTGATGACTCTGGAAACACCATTCATACCACTCAGGACGCTTGCGAAGTTCCGGCGTATTGTGGATATGATGTAATCCAACAGGAAACTTGCGAAGTTCCAGGCACTTGTTCAGATACGGGGCATACAACTCAACAAGGCTGCGTAAATTATCAAGGAAGATGCGATGATTCAGAAGGAAATGAATTTCTCTATGCCGATGGTACTCCTCGCTTTTCGCGATGGACGCAATGCAATAGCAATTCCGGGACGTGGACTCCAGACAACACATGGACGCCCTACACATGGACAACAGTGGCCGAACACTGTGATGACGGAACTTCAACAACCGAAGAAGAATGTTTAGAAACCGTAGGAACGTGTTCAGATACGGGGCAAACAACAAAGACTGACTGTCTTGCTTCAACAAGTTGTACAACTCAACAACTGGATGATGTAGACAATGACAGAGTAGATGCTTCGATAGATTTTTGCCCAAATACACCAGAATCAGAGATAAACAACGTAAATGAGGTTGGCTGCCACGATACAGATGGAGATGGAATATATGATAATCTAGACCTAGTTTGGGAATTAAGCAAAACAGGAATAACTACGGATACAGAAGAACTAGTTGTTGATACATACTCTTTAGAAAATGACGGAACATTTAGAATGAATATTCAAGCAAGAGAAGACCTAAAATCATCGTGTTCTAATCCTGAACTTTCAACCAAAGAGGATTGCGAAGCTCCTACTTATGAATGGATTCCTACAGCACCAGCTTTCTGTTCAGATTATGCTGGAAATGATATAACTACAGGTGCTGGAATTGGGAGGAGACCATATAATACTCCGGAATTATGTTCAAACGGAGACACCGATGATGCTTTTGGTACTTGGAGATGTGGAGAGAGCTCCAGAGGTTGCATATGTACAGATCCATACGATAATGCTATCGCCAGATATACAGATCCAGTTACAGGTGACGAAACTCAATATTGGGAAGATGAATCACAATGCCAAGTAACTTGGAATCCAGAAGTTCCTGGGTATTGTGAAGATGAAACATACTCAGACCAAGCAACTTGCGAAGCTACTCAAATAAACGCATGGACTGAAGCAGACGAAATATTAATAGAATTAGAAGACGTAACAGTATTAGTCAAAGTTGCATATTACGATTTAGAAACAAACGAAGAACTTTCATCGACAATATATACTTCTCAACTATCTGTTGGCGAAGTTTCAAGCGAAGCATTCTCAATATCAATCCCTCAATCAGATTCTGCTGCAAGTTATATTGCTACAGTAAATATTTGGTCAGGACTAATCGGAACCGATAATTGGAAACCATATTCTGAAAAGATTGAATTGAGGGGAGAGTTCCATCCTATAGAATGAAACGAACAATAGCTTTACTACCATTACTCTTACTTTTACCGGCAGCACTAGCAACAACACTAACTGCAACATCACCTCTTTCTTCAAACTCAGTTATTGAGTATTCAGGAACCTGTACTTCATCGGGAAAAACTGTTGGAGTCCAGATTTCATTCAGTGGAAACATGGTTCATTTCGATCAATTAACTACAACAGGAACAACATTTACTAGTTCAAGTTCAACAACATATACTGCATCAAATGATGGTAGTTATGTTATTTCTGCCTCATGTGATGGCGAATCCTCTGTAAGCACAACTGTTTGTGTTGGATCAAGTTGTCCTTCAGAAACCACAGAGGAAGATTCAGATAGCGGCTCAAGTGGAAGCTCATCGGGTGGTGGCTCAAGTAGTGGACTTGTAGTTGTTGGTGGAAACGATAATTCAGATAGTGATTCATCAAGCAACGGCGCAGCAGCCGGAGCACCTTCTGCAGCAGCCGGAAGCGGAGGAGGCGCAGCATCATCAAGCAGCGGAGCAACATCAACCCAAAAGGATGAACCAGTTATTGAAGAACCTGAAGAAATACCAACATACGTGCCTGATAAAACACCGTCTAAAGAAGGTTC
>CAZYQG010000011.1:0-12158 GCA_964649785.1 Candidatus Woesearchaeota archaeon
CAGTCATGACAATGAATAATATCAGCCGGAAACTTAATTAGTGTAATTAATTTTTCTTTGTAGTCTGAAAGTTTGAAGAAATAATTCTCTTCTGAGATTGTTTCAAGTTTCTTCCCTGGATGAATTTCGCAACAACCTTTGACTATTTCTTTATCTAGTAAAAATTTCTCACAACCGACACAATATTTTGCAGTGTATGATTTTTTGTACAAGTCTTTTGAGATTGCTTTCCAGAGCTTTTGGACTCCCGGCCAGTGTTTTTTTGAGTCAACAGTTCTTACGAATTGGTCGTGAGAGCTTGAAATACTTTTGAAAACTGCTTCGACGTTTTTTGAATTTCTATCAACGAATTTCTTTGTAGGAATTCCTTCCGCCTTCGCAGATTTATAATTTTTCAATCCGTGATCATCAGTTCCAGTTTGAAATATAACTTTGTTTCCCTGCTGTCTGTAATATCGAGCTAGAAAGTCTGCTAATATATTCTCGTATGCGTGTCCAATGTGTAAATTAGCATTCGTATACGGAATTGCGGTTGTTAGGTAAATATGTTTGATTTTATTCTACTTCTCCTAACTCAAAAAGTATAAATACCTTAAAAAGCATTTTGATTGTATGTGGTATTGGTTTACAAATAAGCTTCATGAATGGTTATTGTTTATTCTAGTGATACTAGTGGTTGGATTAATCTTTTTTCCAGAACCAACTACAAATTTAGGTGGTTATGCTGCCTCAAATGTTCGTCCAGTTGCAGAACTAGCGCTTTACTTTATGAAGGGAGTATCTGATATTGCTGGCGGAATTTTAGATGCGATGTTCTCGTAACACCTAAAATCTTAAAAATGAGTAGATTCATCGTTCCTTATGAAACATTACATCTTTGCAGTAACTATTACTATTTTAGTTCTTGGACTTTACTTTAATACGGATGTTACAAAAGAATTTATTTCTGGATTTTTGAGTAGATTTGCTGATATTCTTTCTGTATTGAGCACTAAGTAATTTATTTATAGCTCCCATTCTTTATTAATTTATGAAACAAGTTTATAAGGAAGTCAAAAAATATCATGTTGGTGCTACCCGCACCCATCTTGCATTTATGTTTGCTGCTCGAATATTAATGCTTCTATCTGTTCCTTTGTTATTTATTCGAGTATACCGTCCTTTTGCCATCGGCTTGATTCTAGGCAGTTTGTTGTTAAATAGTCCAATTATTCGTCAAGTCTATTATGTTAATTTCAAGAATCGCAAGCGTCGAAAGCGAAAATAGGACTATTAGTAATACTTTTAAGTTTTGTATAATATGGGTTGCTAAGCTCTTAGAGCTGCATAAACAAAGGAATACAAAATGGTAGACTTCAAAACACTCGGTTCCGAAGATATTAAATTCGGAAAAAACAACTTCATTGAAGTGGCACGAAAAGTGGCAATTTCTGACGAAGGTGAAAATGAATTTATCTCTGTTTCACGGGGATTTTTTAACGAAGAAGGCGAAAAGCGTTATTCAAAAGGAAAGAATATTGCTCTTCCATCCGATAAAGATTTATTGGAAAAGGTTGCAGACTTATTAAAATCTGCTTAGGGGCTTAATTGCCCCTTTATATTTTATTGATTTTGGCAGCTAGGATAAAGTCATTTATACTTAATCCCTTAATTGCATGAGTGTAAGTTGTTATATTGACGTATCCCCAACCCAGTTGAATATCTGGGTGATGGTTTTCTCGTTCTGAAATTTTACCTACTTTGTTTGCAAATTTCTGAGCAGATTTGAAGTCTTTGAATTTGAATTCTCGATACAAGTGGTGGTTCTTTATTGCTTTCCACTTGGGAGTTTTCTTCAAATATTCCTTTGTTTGTTTTGGTTTGAAAGTTGGAGTCCCACCTTCACAAGGTACGCATTTTTGTTTATGTAATTCCATTTGAGTATTAACAGACGTTTGGGTCTAGAGGGTCTGCATCGTTTCCATCATAATGATTTCCAGAAACACAAATAGCAGGATGAGAAGGACGATACCAAGAAAAACCATCAATATCTGAGTCTCGTTCCATTGCGTTAGTGTCGGTTCCAGTTCCACTCGAATAACTAAAAGGATCATAACGTTTGTATTGGTTAAGTCACAATTTAGATTATTTAGATGCTCATAGTAACAGACTTCATCATAATCAGTTAAACCGTCAGTATCAGTATCTATATTTCTACAGTTTCCGACGCTATTAACTTCAAAATCATCATCTAACCCGTCACCATCAGTGTCTGTGTCATATACATTACAGTAGTCACCAGAATCACTGATTCCATTTAGTCCATCACCATCCCAATCATCATAACCATCAATAATTCCATTTCCATCTTGATCAGAATTCAAAGGATCAAGAGTGGAAGGTGCGTTAAATACTAGAACGTAAAATACTTCATATCCATCTTCTAAACCATCACTATCCGTGTCCCAAATTAGCGGATTTGTGCCAATTGCTTGTTCGCCAGGACCCATACCTATAAAAGCACCCAAGTTTGTATAGGTTCCATCCCATATCCAATCATTATCAGTATCTACATCTCGAGGATTGGTTCCTAAACGATCTTCATCAAAATCACTCAGACCTTCACCATCCGTATCAATCTTGCAAGGATCAGAATAAGTTGACCAAACCGAAGAGTAAGGCGCCCCTAACATCATTGGACGTGAGTGCTTGTTCAGTTTCATTTCAATATCATCTGTTAATCCGTCTCCGTCCGTGTCGGGATTTGTCCAATCTAGGCAATTAGCAAAATGCTTTGGAGTCGCAGCATAATCCAACTCTTCTTTATCAGTCAAACCATCAGAATCAGAATCATCACAAGCGTCTCCAATTCCATCACTATCAATATCATCTTGATTTGTATTTGAAACAGTTGGGCAGTTGTCATAGCAAGTTACCAAACCATCGCCGTCCCAATCATCTCGCATTTCATCAGGTCCGCAAGTTCTATCTCCCAATCTTTCAAGTTCTCCACCTCTAAGAGAATCAATATCTATTTCTCCTCCGAGACTTTCTCCAGTACCAGAACCCGTTTCATAACTCGAAGAAGCTGTTGTTCCAAAGAATCTGGCGGTTGGGTCTGATTGAATTACAAATAAAGATACAGCTACAACTGCAATTATGAAAATGAAGGACTTTTTGTCGATGTTCTTCATGGAGTTTGGAATTGATTATATTATATAAGTTTATTTCGGGATTTAGATATGCTTTTATAGTCATTTTTTTGGGTTTTACTATGGATATGAGTGAATATTCTACACGAAAAGACGAAATTTTGGCACAAGAGCAAGAAGCATGGCAAAATGGTGGAATTGAGGATATTTATGAAGTCGGCCTAAAATTAGATGCGTTGGAAGATGAATTCCGCGGAGTTCGTGAGATAAAAGAACCTACACGTTTTAGTAAGTTCGCTGGACTAGCAGGAAATTATATTTTAGGCGGATTGGCCTTAGCAGGTTTAGCTATAACTGGCGCTGCTAAAGATATGAGCGGAAATTCATTAGAAGATATTACTCCTTATTTTACTGATCATGATCAAGGAACTCAATTAGAAGATATTACTATTGATGAAGTAAATTGTAACAAAACAGAAGATAATTACAATATTTCTTTCAATGATGTTGTGCTTTATGATCCTGAAGCAGATTTAACTTCTGCAGTAACACTTATGTATGATGGAAATGGAAATTTAATTCACGATCCTGCCAAAATTAGCTATGATGAACCTGGAATTAGACAATATTTAATTTCAAATATTGGAATTCCTTTCGGTTATGAAGGTACAGAGTATGTAGTAGCACAAAGACTTCAAAATAGCACGGGAGATTCTGATGCACATCCAATAGCTCCTGAAGATGATGGAGAGTATTATGCTGATGAATTAATTAGATTCTTTACAGATGTAAATCGTCCAGAGAGTAGCGTTACTCGTGAAGTTAACAGTACTGATGTACTTGAAGGTTCTGTTTCATGTGTTTCTGAAGAAGTTGAAGCGCACCCTGCCAAGGAGATAGATAGAACAAGACTTCTTTATGGACTTGGAGGCGCGGCAATCGGCGCTGTAGGAGTAACAGGTATTTTGAAAGGAGTTTCAAATAGAAAAAATAGCGAAAAAGCTCCAAGAATTCATATTCATCATCAAAGAGTTGAAACTCCCAAAACACCTAAAGAACTGAAGACTCCAAAAGTTCCAAAAGAATATGTTTCTTCTACTTCAGTAAGAACTGAATCTGAGATAACAAACGGTTTGAGATCTGATGAAGAACTTGAAGCGGACATTCAAATGTGGAAAGATATTAGTGAAGGATTTGAGCTTCTAAGCAATCGAAAATCTGAATTAGCGCACTATAATTCTTTAATGCAAACTTTGAGAAATTCAAGTGATGCTGATTCTTACTCTACTGCAAAGAGAACTTACAACGAATTGAGTGATTTGTGTAAAGATTAAACTAATTTTACAACTTTATTAGCACTTTCAGCTAATCTTTCATCGTGAGTTATTATGAATGTTTGATCTATGAACTCAGAAACATTTTCATGAATTATTTCAATCAGGTTTCTTACGGCCACTTCGTCAAGATTGTGTGTCGGTTCATCTAAAATTAACATACTTACTGAAGGAGCTAAAACTCTGGCAAATGCAATCTTTGCTGCCAAACTTGCAAGCATTCTTTCTCCACCTGAAGCAAATCCAGAAACGTTTATCCAATCACCTTCAGGTTCTTTGAGTTGTAAAGTGTAATCATTTCCTAAAGTAGATAATCTCAAACTTATCCAAGAATCATAAGGATATATTTCAAGCCAGACTGAAGACATAACTTCATTAACTGCTAGGATTAATTCATCTCTTAGAACTTCTTGAGCCTGCATTATTGCATTCTTTAACTTGTCCAGGAATTCAACTTTTTCTCCAAGTTTCTTTACTTCTTTTTCAAATTTCTTTAGTTTAGAAAGATGTTCTCTCAATTCCTTAAGTCTCAAATCTTTCTCTTTAACAATTGTTTCTGAATTCTCTAAGGAGGTTTTGATTTCTTGAGATCTTCTAATTGTAAGATTATATTTTCCTTCTACTTCAGTCAGTATTTCTGGTTTGAAACTAAATGAAACTAATTTGTTTTCAACTATGTTTAATTCTGCAGAAAGTTTTGTTTCTCTTCCCTTTGTCTCAATTGCATATTTATCTCTGAGTAAATTTTGCGTTTCAGTATTAATTAAGTTAAGTTCATTTTCAATAGACAGTTTTCTTGAGTCTAATTCTTGTTTCTGTTTTGTTAATTGTTGTATTTTGTGAGCGTTTCTTCCAAATTCTAAATTAAGTTTATCTCTTTCTGAATGAATATTTTTTTCAATCTCGATTTTTTCTAAAATACCACTTTGATTTTTGTAAGCTCCTTCGAATTCTGAAATTTGTTTTTCTAATCTTTTTTGTTCAGTTTGAAGTTCATTATTTTCCATAAGTCTCTTTGCGATTTCTTGTTTTCTCTCTGAGATCAAATTATCTTTAGTTGTAATCGTGAGATGATTTCTACAAATTGGACAAATATCTGCAGCAATTTCAAGCTCTTGTATATACTTTCTCAAGTTATTCATTTCTGCTATGTGTTCCCTATATTGATTATCAAGCTCCTTTTCTCTTGATCTTATGTTTGCTATTTTTTCACTCAAATCAGTGAACTTATGTTCTGCCTCCATTGTTGCAAGCTTTTGTCTAAGTGTGTTTATTTCTGAAATTTTTCTTGAGAATTCTTGGAGTTTGTTTTCTTGAATTGAAATCAGTTTTTCTAATTTCATTAATTCAGTACTTAGTTTTTCGTTGTGAGAATTGAACTCTGATTTTGAACTTGTTAGTTCTTTCTTTTTATGTTCGTAAGATTGAAGATGTTGTGCTATTTCTTCAGCAGATAATTTTATTTCTTTTCCAGCTAGTTTTAATTTTATTTCTGAGAGTTCACTATCTAAAGATTTCTTTCGGTTAGTTAACTGGTTTAGTTCAGCGTTGGCTTTTCTTAGCGTTGCTAGTTCCTCTTTGAATTTTGTTTCATCCTTTAGAACTACTTTGAGTTCAGCAGAGAGAGTAACATTTCTTTCTTTTATTTCTCCGAGTTCTTTTATGAGTAAGTTAATATTTGTATCAACTTCAATTTTGTTTTCTTTATCTAAGACTTCTGATAGATTTTTTTGTTTCTGGTTTAGTTTATTTCTCAAAGACACACAAGTCTTTCTTGCGATTTCAAATCTATCCAAATTCATCAATTCATCAACTTGTTTTTTTCTGTCTGCAGGAGTAAGTCTTAGAAGTATATCTGTTTCATTTTGAATAGAATAAACTGCCCTTAAGAACAAGTCTTCATCCATTTTTAGTTTGTCTGCTATGAAGAAGTTTACTGCGGTTGGATTTGGTCCTGCCAGAAGTTTTCCTTTTGAATCTTTAACACTTCCTTCTGAAGTTTTATCTGATTCAATTTTTCTTGTTATTATTAATTTATTATTGTGTGAGTCTCTTATATGTAATTCAATTTCAGCTATTTTTTCTTTTGAATGTTTGTTAATTAAATCTGAGGTTTTTAGATCTCGTTTTTTTAATTCTGAGAAAGTTCCGAAGAGTCCATAAGCTATTGCCTGAAGTATTGAGGTTTTACCTGAACCCATTCTTCCGATTATAATATTTGATCCGTTGGTGAAATCCAGTTCTAACTCTTTATGTTTTCTCCAATTAGTTAGTTTTATTTTGTCTATCATAGTAGGTTTTCAGCAATCTCAATATCGCCTTGACTCAATGCAGTGAATAAGTCGTTAAGCTTTGCTGTGTCCTTTATTTTCATTTCCTTTGCCAGTATTTTTACACCCAAAGATTCAATTGAGATTTTATTTTGTTTTAGGTCTGAAATTAGTTTTGCTTTTTCTCCAACTGCTTTCGAAGTTAGTTTTGATTTGTCAATTTTTATTATTGCTTTATCTTTGTATTTCTTTGTTAAGGCCCTGAATGAAACGTCACTTGGAATAAATCCGTCCGCCAATTCACCTCTCAAAGAATATTTTAGAAGTGGAATTAATTCATGAGTGTGGTATTCAATTTTTTTTATGATGTCTTCTTGAATCTTTGCTGTAATTTCTGAAGGTTTGTTATTTTTAATTTCAATAACTTCATAGTGAAGTACTCGTGATTTTTTTAGTTCAATAAATTTGGATGAAATGTTTTCCTTAACGTCAAGAATTAGTATTCCTTTTTTGGATTTGCTTTCGATTCTTTTCATCTCTGTCATTACCGTTGAACCTGGAAGAACTACTGGCGCTTTTGTTGAAGGATGTTTGTCACTTTGAGCCCAGTGAATATGTCCTAGAATGTGATAGTCCATGTTTGTTGGCAAGTCTTTGTAACTAAGAGTTTCTGGTGGTTGGTGTGGGAGAAGTTCTTGAAAGTTTTGATGAATGAGAAAGAGATTCTTCATATTTGGAAAAGCCTTTGGATTCCAGTCTTTTACTGTCTCTTTTGCGAATAATTCTGAAACATTTGAAAGCCCATGTATTCCTATTCTTTCTTTTCCAGCCTCGATTACAACTGAATCTTTTTCTAATAAGTGAACACTTCCAGCATTGTGTAATACATGAAGGGGATTTACGTAACCAGGTGGTCTTTTTTCGTGGTTACCATAAATTAAAACAACAGGAGGGATTTCTTTAGTTAGAAGTGTTTCTTGTTTGTTTCTTACTTGAGTTACCAATTTTGGAGTATTGAGTTTCTTTAACGAATTAAATAATTTTATTGCTGGACTAATTACTTCAGGTTTAGGAAGTCTCTCATGAAAAACATCTCCAGTTTGTATGATTAAATCAACTTTTTCAGAGATTGCTATATCAAAAGCTTCCTTTGCATTGATAAAAGAGTCATTTTTTCGAAGTCCGTGGTGATCGAAACCTAGATGCATATCTCCGATTACTGCTATTCGCATGGAGTAACTAGTTCAAAATTGTTTTTAAGAATTGTAGAGATTGAGCCTATAATTCAAAATTGTTATAAACGTGGTTAGGCTTGCTTAAGTATGGCTTTAAAAAATAAGAAGTCTAATTTTTCTGAATGGTATACTGAAGTAATTCAGTCCGCTGAGCTCGCAGACTATACAAATGTTTCTGGAGCGATGGTTTTACGTCCAAATAGTTATTCAATTTGGGAATCAATTCAAAATTATTTGAACAGTCGATTTAAACGAGACGGAGTTCGTAATGCATATTTTCCAATGTTCATTCCTGAGAAATTATTGAAGAAGGAATCTAAACATATAGAAGGTTTTGCTCCAGAAGTTGCTTGGGTAACTCATGCTGGGAAATCTAAGTTGAAAGAGAAATTGGCAGTTCGTCCAACTTCTGAAACAATTATGTATGACTCATATTCAAAATGGATTCGATCATGGAAAGATTTACCTTTGCGTTTAAATCAATGGGTAAATGTTGTTAGGTGGGAATTCAAACATCCAACTCCTTTTTTGAGAACTCGAGAATTCCTTTGGCAAGAAGGTCACTCTGTTTTTGCTACAAAGGAAGAAGCAGATAAAGAGGCGTTCAAAATGTCTCGTATTTATCGTGATACCTATGAAAAATTAATGGCAGTTCCAGTTCTTGAAGGATTAAAATCTGATAAAGAGAAGTTTTCCGGAGCAGATTATTCAATTAGTGTTGAGACTCTTATGCCGGACGGAAAAGCAATTCAGGCAGCTACTTCACATCATTTAGGTCAGAACTTTTCCAAACCATTTAAGATTAGTTTTTTGGATAAGAATGAGAAAAGAGCCTTCGGTTGGCAGAATTCTTGGGGATTTAGTACAAGAAGTATAGGTGTTATGATTGCAGTTCACGGAGATGATAAGGGATTGGTTTTACCTCCACGTGTTGCTCCAAATAAGGTTGCGATTGTTCCAATTCTGTTTAAAGGAAAAGAAGCTCCTGTTTTGAAAGCAGCAAATGCTTTGAAGAAATCTCTGAATAAATATGGCGTAATTCTAGATGATCGAGAAGGTTATTCTGCTGGACGTAAATTCAATGATTGGGAAGTTCGTGGAATTCCTCTACGTATTGAAATTGGTCCAAGAGATGTTCAAAATAAGTCAGTAGTTATTGCGCGACGAGACACTGGCGAGAAAGTTACAGTCAAGCTTTCAAAATTGGATTCAACTGTTTTGTCCATGCTTAAATCGATGCATTCAGATATGTTTGATAGGGCTAAGAAGAATTTAATGGATTCAATTGTTGATGTTGACTCAGTTTCCGGATTGAAGAAAGTAGTTTCTTCTGGAAAGATTGCTCGGGCTTACTGGTGTGGAAGTGTTAGTTCGGAAGACGAAATTAAACGAAAGACCGGTGCAAAGAGTTTGAATTCTGAGTTGCGTGCGAGTGTTCGTGGTAAAAGCTGTTTTGTAACTGGAGGAGATGCCAAGTATTTGACTTATTTTGGGAAAAGTTACTAGTTTCCATTAGAAAACCTTTTAAATTCCAAATCGAGTCTATTATTATCATTTTAGGTGACATTAATGAGTAACCAAAAAATTGAACCAAAGAAAGGAACAACTACACTCGCTATGAGATATAATGGTGGAGTAGTTCTTGCAACAGACAATCGAGTAACGATGGGAAATATAATTATCTCTAAAGTGGATAAGGTCTTTCCAGTTACAGATTATTTAGCAATGACAACTGCTGGTACTGTTTCAGATAATCAGATGATTCTAAAACATCTTCAAGCAGAAATGAAATTATATGAATTGGAAACTGGGAAGAAAGCAACTATGGAAAATCTGAGTTCAGTTTTGCAAAATATAATTTACAGCGGTTACAAATCTTGGAACCCATTCATGCTTCAAAATATTATTGCAGGTTTGACTAAAGACGGTTCATTCCGATTAAAATCATTAGATCCTTCCGGAGCTTCAATTGAAGATCCATACACAGCAACAGGTTCAGGTATGATGTTTGTACTTGGATTAATGCAAGATTCGTATAAAGAAGGAATGTCTGAGCAAGAAGCAGTTGATTTAGCAGTTCGTTCAATTCACTCAGCTGTAAGAAGAGACTCAGGAAGCGGTGATGGAATAAGCATCGCAGTAATTGATAAGAAAGGATATCGAAGATTACCAGACAAAAATATATCCATGATTCTTAACGAATAAATTTACACTAATTATGGCAACAGTATTGCAACAAATCATAAATAAAATACCTAAAAGTAAACAGATTTCTAATCAGAGCTATGAAGGTGCGAATATAATTCTTTATACTAAAAGCAAGGATTTTTTCAAGAATGGTACTCCAACTGTAAGAGAACTTGTTAATGAATTCAAAAAGAGAATTGAGTTACGATTGGATCCAAGTCTTTTGATAACTGAAAAGAAAGCTGAAGAAATTGTTAAAGAACTTGTTCCAAAATCTGCAGGAGTTACAAGAGTTTTATTTGAACCTGCTAGAAGCGTTATGATTATTGATGCTAAAAATCCTAATGATGTTATTGGGCAAAAAGGTTCTTTGATTAGAAAGATTAAGGAAGAAACACTTTGGAGTCCAGATGTTCGAAGAGATGCAGTTATTCAATCCAAAATTACTGATTTAATTCGGAGAGTTTTACACGAAGACTCAACTGAAAGACGAAAGTTTTTGAACAAAGTTGGGGAACGGATTTATGAATTCAAACGTGCAAGAGATGATTCTGAAATGTGGGTCAGAATTTCATTTTTAGGTGCGGCTCAACAAGTTGGACGATCTGCTTTCTTAATGCAGACTCCTGAAAGTAATATTCTAATTGATTGTGGAATTAATCCAGCAACAAACGATTCTTCAACTTATCCTCGGATTAATGTTCCTGAATTTGACATGGCAGAATTAGATGCAGTTGTTATTTCTCACGCGCACTTAGATCACTGTGGATTCCTACCTTATATTTTCAAATACGGATATGACGGTCCGATCTATTGTACTGCACCAACCAGAGATATTATGGCAATGTCACAATTGGATTACACTTCAATCGCAGTTGCACAAGGGAATAAAGGAATTTATTCTTCTAAAGAGGTTAAGCAAACTGTCAAAAATACTATTGCTCTGAAATACGGTTCAGTTACAGATATTACTCCTGACGTTAGGTTGACTCTACATAATGCAGGTCACATTTTAGGTAGTGCGATGTGCCACTTTAACATAGGTGACGGATTCCATAATTTGCTGTATTCTGGTGATTACAAAGTAGTTAATACTAAATTATTGGACGGTTCACATTACACTTTCCCAAGAGTTGAGACGTTTATGACTGAATCAACTTATGGTCATCCAGAAAGAGAATCTCCTGATCGAGCAGTATCTGAAAGAGAGTTTAAAGAACACGCAATGAAAGTTATAAAACGTAAAGGAAAGTTATTGGTTCCAGTTCTTGGAGTTGGTAGGGCTCAGGAAATTATGGTATTGGTTGCCGAACTGTTTAAGGAGAAAGGAATAAAGGACATTCCTGTTTATGTTGACGGTATGGTTTGGGATATTACTGCAATCCATACAGCTTATCCTGAATTTTTGAGTACAGAGCTGAGGGAAAAGATTAATGCAGGAAAGAATCCTTTTGCAGCAGAATTCTTCAAGCAAGTTGGATCTGGAAAAGAAAGACAATTAGTTATCGATGGCGGACCAGCAATTATTATTGCTACTTCAGGAATGCTTGTCGGTGGACCTTCAGTTCAATATTTGAAGAAACTTCATGATGATCCTAAAAATTCAATTGCGTTTGTAGTATATCAATTCTATAATAGTCCTGGAGACAGAATGCAAAAAGGGGAACGTCAAGTAGTTCTCGACGGTGAACATCTTGATGTAAAGATGGAAGTTGTAACATTCTCATTATCTGGTCATGCAGATTTCAAAGAATTAATGGATTACATGCAAAAAATGAAACCTCGACCAAGAAAAGTATTGGTTGTTCATGGAGAAAAGTCAGCAACAATATCCTTAGCAAGACACATTCACAAAAGATTTAGAATTGAAACTATCAGTCCAAGACCTATTGACAGTTTAAGACTCAGGTAGATTTTTATTATATAAAATTAATTAACATTATGGCAAGAGCGCCACATAGTTCAACGCATGAAGATCATGATCACAAAAAGAGACTCAGC
>CAZYQG010000012.1:0-11498 GCA_964649785.1 Candidatus Woesearchaeota archaeon
CAGTGCCATCCCCATAATAATATCCTCCGGCATTTCGTTGGAATGCCAATAATCCCTCTGCGTCCAAATCATTAAAATCTTCAGAGTAAAGAATTTCTCCTTCACTAACGGAATAAACAATCGGATCATCACTTAACTCGGAACCAACTTTCCCATCATAAACAACTCCCGCAATTGCACCAAGAACCATACTTGTACCTGCAAGAACGGGTTTCATAACTCTAGAAAACATTGAAGTTGATTTCTTCTCAGGTTCAGAACTCGAAAAAAGTTCAGTCTCAAGATCTCGCTGGGCTTGCTGAGCAGAAGCAATCCCCAAAACATCGCCTCGATTCCAAGCCAGAGTCTCAGAATCATATAGTTTTGAACCTTGCTCAATAAACTCATCCATAAACTTCATAGGTACTACAACTTTTTAATTATTTCTAGACAATCACTGAAGAGTAGTAGCTAACAATTTTAATCTATAATTACATAAAAATAATGTGGTAGAATCAAATACTCCTGAGCTAAAGAAGAGCATTTCATTCAGCGTATTAATTCTATTGGCAATAAACGCAATTATTGGAACGGGAATATTCTTCGTTCCGGGAATCGCAGCAGCAATCGCCGGTCCAGCATCATTAATCGCTTGGGTAGGAGTAGCAATTCTTGCAATGCTTGTAGCAGCATGTTTCGCAGAACTAGTTGGAATGTTCCCAAAATCCGGAGGAGTATATGAATATACTAAACAAGCTTTTGGAGAATTTGGCGGATTCTTAGTGGGTTGGACTTCATGGATGGTTGCGAACGTAACAATTGCAATGCTGTCAATTGGGTGTCTTGAATATCTAACCATTTTCTTTGATATGTCTCAACTTTTCAAAATAGTAGTTGCTCTCGGAATTGTAACATTAATAAATGTGGTTTCATTCCGCGGAGTAGATTTATCTGTAAAGGTTCTGCTAATCTTTTCCATTGTTACCATCATGTCTCTTTGGACTTTGATTAGTTGGGGAATATATTATTTTGACTTCGGAAATATTCAAATCATAAATATGATGCCACACATTGGAGAAAAGGGATTAATAATTTCGCTAGTAATCGCAATGGTATATATTCTGGAAACCTTCTTCGGATGGGAAACTGTAGCAAACCTTGCAGAAGAAACAAAGGATGCAAAAAATGTAATTCCAAAAGTTATGATGTGGGGAACCTTATGTGTAACACTATTAGCCATTGGAGTTGTATCTATTTCGTTAGGTGCAGTCAACTGGGAAATTCTAGCAGGATCGAACGCTCCGCTTACTGAAGTAGCAAACGCAATCATGGGAACAACCGGAGGAAAAATAATGACTCTTCTAATCTTCCTAAATATATTCGGTGGGGCTGCAGCATGGATTATTACAACTCCAAGATTAATTTTCGCTTTAGCAAGAGACGGACTTCTTCCAAAAGCACTTCAAAAAATTCACCCAAAATATCAAACACCTTACATACCAATCATTGTACAAGCAGTACTCTCGGGACTAATAATCATCTCTGGCTCCTATGCACTCCTATTGGAATTGGTACTGCCTCTCGCAATTTTCATGTACTCAATGGTCGTAGTAAGTGTAACTATCTTAAGATTTACTCAACCAGATACTGAAAGAACCTTCAAAGTCCCTTTTGGAAAAGTTCTGCCTGTAACTCTTGGATTGGTTCTAATGTTCTTACTAGGTGGAATCGAACCGATTACTACTGCAACTGGAGCAATGTTTGTAGCATTAGGAGTGCCTCTTTACTTAATGCGTACAGTTGAAAGCAAACCTCTAGTTGTTCAAAAATTATTAGACACGTCCGCTTCATTACAAAAGTTCTCATACAAATTATTCGTAAAACCAAAAACACACAAATACATTCTAAAACACTTCGAAGGATTTGAACGGCGAAGAATCCTAAACATGGGTGCAAGTTCGGGAGAGTTAGCAAAGGATTTAGCTCAATTGGTTGGAGCAGAGGGACAAGTTATTGCAACTGACGTTTCAACAAACAATTTACACAACGCAACAAAGCTTGCTCAGAAACACGGACTACAAAATGTTGAATTCATCCTTGAAAGTTCTGGATCAAGACACGATCTTCACAAAAATGTTCATACTTTACACGGCGCAACTTCAGTAGGATTACTCGGCTATTTATCAGAACCTGAAAAAGTACTTCATGCTCTAAATTTGAGAATGGCTCAAAAAGGACGAGTTTATTTTATAGATTATGATCGAGTTTTCAAAATTTTCAAAGCTCCAGATTGGTTAAGAGAGGATAGCAAAGTGGAACAAACTTTCGAACAAGCAGGATTCAAAGTAAAGGTTTGGAGATCAAAAGGAATTTTGTGGGACACAATACATATTGCGGGCTGGAAATTTAAGTAAGGTTTATAATTCTCTCTTAACAAGTTAAACCATGCCAAAAACCTTAGACAAACGTCCAGACTATAAGAAAATTGAAGCTAAGTGGCAACGGTTTTGGAGAACGAAAAAAATTTACAAATTCAATCCAAACTCTAGAAAACCTGTTTTCTCAATTGACACTCCTCCGCCTTACATTTCTGGAAGACTTCATATGGGACACGGAGCATCTTATACAATGTTTGAAACAATTGCACGTTTCAAAAGAATGACTGGACATAATGTTTTCTTTCCAATCGGTTTTGATGACAATGGTCTCCCAACTGAGCGATATGTTGAAAAAAAATTGGGAATAAAATCAACAAAAATGTCTCGGCAGAAATTCATAAAAATCGCATTAAAGGAAACTAAAGAACTTGAAAAATCTGCGAGAGAAACATTTGATAGATTTGGGCATTCATATGATTGGGATTTATTCTACTCAACAATTTCACCAAAGGCAGCACGAGTTGCGCAAAAATCTTTCTTAGACTTACATAGAAAGGGAAGAGTTTACCGTTCAAGTGAACCTGGATTGTATTCAATTGCAGGAAGAACTGGAATATCTCAAGCAGATTTAGAGGAAGAAGAACAAACAACTTTCTTGAATTATATAAATTTTAAAGTCGGGAATTCAAACTTACAGATCGCAACAACTCGTCCAGAATTAATTCCAGCATGTGTTGCAGTTTTTGTTCATCCAAAACATCCGAGATATGGAAAATTCGTTGGAAAACATGCAACAGTTCCATTAACTGGAGAACAAGTTCCAATTCTGGCTGACAAAGATGTAAAAATTGATTTCGGAACAGGTGCATTAATGGTTTGTACTTTTGGAGACAAAACAGATGTCGAATGGTGGAAGAAATACAAATTGCCACTAAAAGTTATTATTGGACGAGACGGACGTTTGAATGAAGAAGCAGGAAAATATGCAGGACTAACTCTTGCAGAGGCACGAAATACAATTCTAAGCCAACTTGATAAATCTGGTTTACTAAAACAGCGAGATAAAATAAAGCAAACAGTTCAAGTTACTGATCGCTATGGCGACAAACCAGAATATTTAATTCTAGAACAATGGCAATTCAAAGTTACAGATTTGAAAGCTAAACTTCTAAAGAAAGCAAGAGAAGTTAATTGGACTCCAAAACATTACTATAATAATTTAAGAAATTGGACGGAAAATCTTCAATGGGATTGGGTACTTTCAAGACAGAGACATATCGGAATTCCTATTCCGGTTTGGTATGATGAACAAGGAAATGTAATTCTACCTGAAGAAAATGAACTTCCAGTAGATCCAACTCGCGATAAACCAAAAAAATACAAAGGTAAGAAACTAATTGGGGAGAGAGATGTTTTTGACACGTGGATGACTTCTTCACTAACTCCTGAAATAACTATGGGTTGGGCAGAGAATGAAAAAACCTTCAACAAAAACACACCAATGAGTTTGCGACCACAAGGTTATGACATTATCAGAACTTGGACTTTCTATACTTTGTTAAAATCCTTGACTCATCACGACACTGTCCCGTGGAAAGATATAGTAATCAACGGTATGGTTCTTGATCCACATGGAAGAAAAATGTCTAAATCAAAAGGAAACGGAATTGATCCGTTAGCACAAGTTGAGAAATATAACGCAGATGCTTTCAGATATTACATTACTACAACACTCTATGGAGAAAATTCTCCTTATCAAGAAAAAGAATTAGTTCGCGGAACAAAACTAATGAACAAACTGTGGAACACTGCCCGATTTACATTCATGAATTTTGACAAAACTCCAACAAGAAAACCAAAAAATCTTGAACTTGAAGACAAATGGATTTTAGCAAAACTTGCAAGAACTCAAGAAAAATATCTAGAATATTTCAACAACTATCAAATCAAACAAGCACGACAAGAACTTGAAGATTTCTTTTTGCGAGATTTCTGTGACTTCTATTTGGAAATGATTAAGAGCAGAATGTATGGCGACAATAAACAAACAAAATACGCTGCTCAATGGACAACACACAGAGCATTATATGGAATTCTTCAAATGTTCGCACCAATTTTCGTACATTTAACTGAAGAGCTTTATCAAAATCTTTACAAGAAAGAAAAGAAAACAAATAGCATTCACTTAACTGAATATGAATCACTTGGAATTAAAGACGCAAAATCAGAAGCACTTGGAGACTTTGCAAAAAATATGATTTCAGAAATTAGACAATGGAAACAATCCAATAAAATCAGGCTTGGCGATGTTGTGGAACAAATTAAAATCGAACATCCTCAAACACTAAAAATAAAACAGGCTTCGGATGTTATCTGCAGAACAACGCGAGTAAATGAAATACTTCTAAAACGTGGCGGAAAACTAAAAATAAGTAATTAAGTTTTCAAAGCAGATCTAGCATGCTTACTGTAAAATGTGTAGTGAATACTATGATGTCCTCTATTCTTCCGAGTTAATGGATGCTCAAAGAACGCCATACCTTTCAAGACTCTAGGAATTCGAGCAATAGGTCTAAACATTTTTCCAAACATTCCAACTCTAGAAGTTCTTCCAACTACTTCTGCCTCTCGAACCAATCTCACCGCTTCATCAGCTCCACGAATTTCATGTAAAACTTTCTGAGTATCTGTAATTCCAATTTCTACTGGTGCCAATCGAGTAATCAAATATGCTTCTTCAAAGATTCTAAATAAAATCATAAATGGAAATACTGCAATTATATCTAACCAGTGATGTCTAAGAAAATATTGTTTGTTTCTTGCTCTACGATATTTAAACCAAACATCAAATCCCAAAACAAAGGTTACCAAAAATACTTCCAAAAATATAACTATGTCTTCATAAGTATGAAAAAAGTCTGGAAACAGAAATGCTCCGATAAAATGAACTAAAATAAATCCTATTGAATAAGGAACCAGCTTATCGATTATAATTTCGAATTTTACATGCGGTTCAGCCATAAATTCAAAACTCAGAGATTCTATTTAATAGTAACTCTTTTATTCGTACTCTCCAAGTCTTATCATGGATGACAAAAAACGGTTTGCTTTACAAAAACAACTCAAAGAGTTGTCAGAAAAGCGAGCAAGACACACAGAATTAGTATCGGTTTACATACCTGCAGGTTTCAACATCCAAAAAGTTATTGATCAAATTGATTCTGAAGCATCGACTGCACGAAATATTAAATCTTCTGCAACTAGAAAAAACGTAACTGCTGCTTTAGAAAAAATGTCTCGAGAATTAAGGAATTTAAAGA
Organism: Candidatus Woesearchaeota archaeon; assembly: GCA_964649785.1. Taxonomy (GTDB): domain Archaea; phylum Nanobdellota; class Nanobdellia; order UBA10117; family ARS21; genus JAAZWY01. The sequence goes on from CAZYQG010000012.1 coordinate 5,678, forward strand.
AAACTCCACCTCATGGTTTAGCTGCATTCTCAGGAAATGTTTCAACAAGAGAAGGAGTTCAAGACATTCAATTCTGGTCAATTGAACCAGATAATGATATTTCAGTTCGAGTTTACAAATGTGGACAAGGATTTTATTTAGATCCTCTGGAAGATATGCTTAAACATAAAGAAGCATATGGAATTGTTCTTTTAGACCGAAGAGAAGCAAACGTTGCAATTCTGAAAGGCAAAAGCATAAACACAATTCATACTTTCTCTTCAGCAGTTCCAGGAAAATATAAAGCAGGTGGACAATCTGCAGCAAGATTTGCAAGAGTTCGAGAAAATCTAGCAAGAGCATTCTATCAAAAAGTCGCTGACACAGTAAATACGGAATTTAATCCTCAAGTTACTCCTTTGAAAGGAATTTTAATCGGAGGTCCAGGACCTTCAAAAGAAGAATTCTATAATGAAAACTTTCTGAATCAGGATATAAAAGACAAAGTTCTTTCTGTTGTCGATATTGGTTATGTTGGTGATCAAGGTTTGCAAGAGTTAGTCGAAAAATCTCAAGATATCCTAGCAAATCAAGCAATCGTAAAAGAAAAGAAAGCTGGAGAAAGATTCTTTAGAGTTTTAGGAAAAACTAAAGACTTAGCAACATACGGTGAAGAAAAAGTTAGAAAAGCCTTGGATGCTGGTGCAGTTGATTTGATGCTGATTACAAGTTCAATTGATGAGAACAAAATAGAGGAACTTGCAAAATTGGTTGAAAATCAAAGTGGAGATTGGATTATTCTCGATAAAGATGGACGAGATGGTAAAACTCTTGACGGTCTTGGTGGAATTGGTGCAATTCTGCGATACAAACTACAACTATAAAAACTTTGAACGAATAGAATTTTTATGCCAAAATTATCTCTGGCCGCAATGTCTAAGTTAATGAAAGAATCGGGAGCACAAAGAGTTTCAGATTCAGCTAAAAAAAAGCTGAGAGAAATTCTAGAAAGCAAAGCAATTGAACTTACAAACGATGCAATAAAATTTGCAAAATACCGGGGACGTTCAACGGTTCAGGCAGAAGATATTGAAAAAGCATTAAGATAACTTTTTAAATCTCTCCATCTATCAAATTTTATGTCAGACGTTACTATGGCCGAAATCGGCAAATTAAAAGAAGGTCGTTACATTGTTGTTAATGGAGAACCTCATATTATTTCAAACATGCAGAAGTCAGCACCAGGTAAACACGGTCACGCAAAATATCGGGTAGAGGCAAAAAACATGTTTACTGGAAACAAGACAGTTATCGTTATGACTGCTCACGCTCACATCGAAGTTCCAAACTTGAGAAAACAAAAAGCAAATGTTCTTTCAGTTTCAGGAACCTCAGCGCAAATCATGGACATGGAAAGCTATGAAACATTTGATCTTGAAATTCCAGAAGAACTTCAAGCACAAGTCGAAGCAGGAAAAATTATTCTGTACTGGCAAATCATGGGAAAGAAAATCATGAAAGAAATAGTAAAGACATAAAATGAAAATACCGGAAGCAGCAGTAAGATTATTCAACAGAAGATTTGTATGTAGAAAGTGTAAGAACAAAGTTCGAGCATCTGCTTCGAGAATCAAAGCAAAAACAATTGTTTGTCCAAAATGTCAATCTAGAAACTTCCGACCAAAGAGTAAGGAAAAGAGAGTAGCAGCTTAATTAATATCTTCTAAGCTAGTTCCTTTTTGTAAATCTAAATTATTATGTTTTCTCCAAGTCAATAACAAATCTCTTCCAAGTTCAGTAAGTTCTCTAACTCGCTTAGAATAATTCGCCGTCAGGTTTAGTATTTTTTTAAGACTCCAAGTAAAATTCAAACTTTTACCTAATGAAACCTCTAAAGAAAGATTTCTCTGCAGTTTTGTATTTGCTGCTAAATAAGTTTCACCATCTGAGGCAGCAGTAAACAAATTCAAATAAGAATAAATTCCAACTTCTGCTTCAGAGCCAGTATAATCTTTAGCTGAAATTTCTCTTTCTCCAGAATCATATTGTTTTAGCAATTTTTCAAGTTCCGGCTTTCCTTCAACAATCATACAATAATCTCCAATCTTAAAACTTTTAAACGCAACCAATAAGCTAAGTTATGAAAAACGACGCACTTCCAGTCATGAACATTGGTTTAATTGGTCATGTAGATCATGGTAAAACCACTCTTACTTCAGCACTATCTGGAAAGTGGACAGACACTCACTCTGAGGAATTAAAGCGAGGAATTACAATCAAACTTGGTTATGCTGATATTGAAATCAGAAAAGACAAGAAAGGTAATTTTACAAATGAATCAAAAGTTGATGGGAAAGAAACTGAACTTATTAGAAAAATATCTCTGGTTGATGCACCAGGTCACGAAACTTTAATGGCCGTAATGATTTCTGGAGCAGCAATTATGGATGGTGCAATTTTAATGGTTGCAGCAAATGAAGAATGTCCACAACCTCAAACTCGTGAACATTTAACAGTTCTAAAAATTCTTGGAATCAAAAACATAATTGTAGTTCAAAATAAAGTTGACTTAGTAAAACAAGCTGATGCAAAAAAACATTACAAACAAGTTGAGAAATTTGTAACAGACACTCTTGGATTTGAAGTTCCAATTATTCCAATGTCTGCTCAAAAGGGAGCAAATCTTGATATTTTAATAGAGGCAATTGAAGAATTTATGCCAACTCCAAAAGAAAAAGAAAAAGCTGACTCTTCATTCATTGTCGCACGAAGTTTTGATATTAACAAGCCAGGAACAAAAATTCAAAAACTTACTGGCGGAATTTTGGGTGGAACAATAACTGGTGGAAAATTCAAAGTAGGACAGGAGATTGAAATTTCTCCAGGATTTAAAACTGAAAATAAAGGTGTATCAACTTGGACACCAGTAAAAACAAAAATAAAAAACATCGTAGCTGGAAACAAATCAATTAGTGAAAAAGGACCGGGAGGTTCTGTAGCAATTGAAACCGAACTTGATCCTGCTCAAACCAGAACCGACTCACTTGTTGGGAATATTATCGGCGCTCCAGGAAAGACTCCTGAAATTATTAATAATCTAAAAATTGAACCTCACTTATTTGATAAAGTTCTTGGAGCAAAAGAAGATTTGCCAATTGAGCCCGTTAAAATGCACGAACCTTTAGTTCTAAATATTGGAACTGCAACAACTTGGGGAACTGTTAATCAAATTGGAAACACAACTATAATAAACCTCAAGCGCGCAATAGCAGTAAACGCCGGAGCTAAAGTTGCCATTAGTCGGAAGTTTGGAAGTCGATGGCACTTAATTGGTTGGGGAGATGTTAAATGAATAACAAAGGAAGATTGATGAGATTGGTATTACTTATTGCTGCCTCAGTCGGAATCGCAATTTATGCAGATATAATTATACACGGAGTTAACATTTTATGAAATTGAAAAAGAAAACCATCAAAGCTTCAGCAATCGCGATAGTAATAATCATAGCTCTTGGTTTTGCAATGAATACGATAATGTTCAAAGCGGATCCGGCAAAATTAGAACTTGCACAATGTCTAACTGAAAAGAACGTGAAGATGTACGGAGCATTCTTGTGTGGAGCTTGCGCAACTCAGAAAGAGTTATTTGGTCCAGCATTCAAATCAATAGATTATGTTGAGTGTCACGAACGAGGACAAGACGCTCAACCGGAAGTCTGCCAAGTGGCAGGCATAAGTGGATATCCGACTTGGGAAATCAATGGACAAAAATCAACAGGAGTTCAATCTCTTGAAAGTTTAGCGGCCTCAACGGGTTGTGAATATCAGGGTTAATAATTATGGCTTTCCAACTAATCGGTGCACCAATTGCATTATATTCTGAATTTGAAACAGGGGCAGCAGACAAAGCTGTCGCTGCACTTAGAAAAGAGTTGGGTTTAAAATTTCCGGGATTAAGATTGAATAATTTTACTCAGGAACAAGCAAACGATAAAATTCGAAACAAAGCCAAAGCAATTTGGAAATCTGGATTAAAACCTTTCTTTATTGGAGGGGACCACTCAATTACTTTACCAATTTTACAAGGGAACATAAAACCTTTTGATGTTTTTTGGTTTGATGCACATGCAGATGCATATGATGTTTACAAAGGCTCACTTAGTCACGCAACAGTTTTGAGAAGAGTTTCGGAACTACATCACTGTAGAAATATTTACTTAATTGGATATAGATTTAAGAAAATCAAAGAAGAAGTAGAGTTTTTGAAAAATTCTAAAAGAGTACATGTAATCAAACTGAGTGAAATTAAAAAAATGAGATCTAAGAGATATTATGTAACAATTGATATTGATGTTCTTGATCCAGTTTATGCTCCTGGAGTAGATCATCCAGTCCCAAAAGGTATGAAACCGAATCAATTAATCAAAGCAATTCGACATCTGAAAAAAGGAAATATTATCGGTGCAGACTTAGTTGAAGTGGTTCCTGACAATGATTACACTGGAATCACCACTCACAACGCCGCAGAAATCATAAAAGAATTCTTAGAATAATTTTTATACCTCTGACACATAGTTAATTTATGAAACCTATCCGCACTATTATACTTGGTGCAGCTGGACGAGACTTTCACAACTTCAACACCTTCTTTAGAAATAATGATAAATTTCGAGTAGTTGCATTTACTGCAACTCAGATTCCGAACATTGACAATAAGCGGTATCCAAATTCTCTAACTGGAGAACACTACGGTCAAGGAATTCCAATTTATCCTGAATCGCTTCTTCCAGAATTAGTAAAATCTCTAAAAGTTGATTTATGTGCTCTTTCTTATTCTGACTTACCAAATCAGAAAGTTATGGAAATTGCAGCAGGAGTTCAAGCACTTGGAACCGACTTTATGCTTCTTGGTCCAAATTCAACACAGATAAAATCACGGAAACCCGTAATTTCAGTAACTGCCGTTAGAACGGGTTCAGGAAAATCACAAATAACCGATTATGTTGCAGATTTCTTAACAAAGATTGGAGTAAAATACACTGTTGTTAGACACCCAATGCCTTATGGAGATTTAGAAAAACAGAGAGTTCAGATTTTTGAATCTATTGAAGATTTGGATAAATACAACACCACCATTGAAGAGCGAGAAGAATATGAAAAACATCTAATAAAGGGTCGTACAGTTTTAGCAGGAATTGAATATTCTGAAATCTTAAAAGAAGCAGAGTCTCGTTCAGAAATAATTCTCTGGGATGGGGGAAATAACGACTTCTCATTTTTCAAACCAGATTTACAGATAACAATTGTTGATCCTTTGAGAGAAAACCATGAACTTCTTTATTATCCGGGTTTAACAAATTTAATGACTGCAGATATTGTCGTGATTAACAAGGAAAATACTGCAACAAAAAAACAAATAGATAATGCAATTGAGAATATTAAAATAATGAACCCTAAAGCAAAAATTGTGCATACAGATTCGCTCGTTCGACTAACTCAGAAAATAAAACCAAGAACTAAAGCAATAATTGTAGAAGACGGACCAACAACAACGCACGGTGGAATGACTTACGGTGCAGGTTATCTTGCTGCAACTAAAGCAAAACTTAGAATTGTTGATCCAAGACCTTACGCAGTTGGTTCAATAAAGAAAACATTACAAAAATATCCTAATGTAAAGGAAATAGTTCCAGCAATGGGCTATTTTCCTAAACAACTTATGGAACTGAAACAAACCATTGAACACTCTCATGCTGATATTGCAATAATCGGAACGCCTATTGATTTGTCAGGACTTTTACACTTAAACATTCCAAGTGCGAGAGCAGAATATTTCATCAAAG
>CAZYQG010000013.1:0-11133 GCA_964649785.1 Candidatus Woesearchaeota archaeon
TTTTCAGACATAAATAACATGCCTGCGATAGGATTCTGATATTCTCCTTGAACACCAGGAATCAAACTAATACAACCATCAATAATTTCAGATTCTGTTTCAAAAACAGCACCAACACCGCCACTAACCAAACAAGGAACTTCGTAAGTTTTTTCAAAACCATTAGCTACAACAGTAGCAACAGGAGCACGAATTATTTCACCTGAAGTATCAGTATATAATTCAACTTTATTTATTTGTCCGCCACCTGCCGGAATAACTCGCTTTCCTTCAATAATTGGAGAATCAATTGGCCAATTTCCATTATAAGTTAATTTCTGACCATCTCGAGATTCATCCTGACCTTGCAAAGCAAAAATACCAACAACTGAAAGACGATCATCATATTTATCTGACCCAAGAGTTGCAAATGCACCGTACTTGCCAAGTTCTTCACCAGAATAAAGAAGATAATCAACTTCGTGCGCTGCGAAATATTCCATACTTTCTTTAATATTATCGCCAGTCATTCCGTACCGCGCTAAAGTATAAATAAAGAACTGCCCTCCTGGCTTACCACCGTCACTAATTGAAGGTCGATTTCCAATAGTTTGAGTCCAATAACCGTAATCCCACCAATGAGCTATAACTGAACCTTCAGGAGTATTTTCACGAATCCAATCCATAGATTCTTCCCACATTCCAGGCAAACCAGATTGCATTGAATTACTTATTTGTGATGCCTGACCAAATGCACTAAATGTCAACAAACCAATAATTAACACGATCCCTAGTTGTGCAAATTTGTAACGCTTAGCATGTTTTAAGAAATCATCAAATGCAATTGCAGCAAGTAGTGCAACAGCCGGAGCGAATACAAAAATAAATCTTACTGCAGTTCGTGCAAGAAGACCCATAATCAAAAAGAAAATAAGTGGCATAATCAAGTTAATGTTTTTCAAATTTGACAACACATCAAAATCTTCACGTTTGTTGTAATACAAATACAAATAGTAAGCAACAAGACCAAATACTACTGCCAGCATCAAGTAAATATAATTGCTTCCAATAATTTGGATATCACTACTCCAGTTTCCCATCGTTATAACAAAGATACTACCCGCAGCAATCGAGCTCAAAATAATTCTAAGCTTACGACCAACTTCTGCAAACAACTTCCAGCTAAGGAAGAAAACACCAAACAACGAAATGAAAGTAAGATAACCATAATTATCCAGATAACTATTTCCTGAAGTTACATAAGTCCTGGCAATTTCCGAAGTAGTTCCTGCCAATTTGTCTCCACCGCCTGCATTCAAGACATTCCAAAGGAAAGCTCCGATATCAAAAAACCCAAATAAATTATTCAGAACCAATCCCCCAACTCCAACAATCAACAAAGACATGACCGAATTTGGAACAAAGAATTTTCTATCTTTCAATAAATCATAAACCAGCAAAACACCAAACGTAAAGAAACCAATCAACCAACCATAACTCTTCCAATGCAATTTACCAACTAAAAACATCAAAGCAGCAAAGGTCAAGAACCAAACATATTTTGGATAACCGTCTCGTTCTTTACTAAGCAACATTTTGCTAAGAAGATAACCCGAAACAACAATAATCAACATAGGATATCCGACCCAAGTTACACCCATTCCAAACGCCGCAAGACCTGAACCAAACATAGTCAAATATTTGTTCCGAGAAATTTTCATTAAATCTGCCTTAGTAAACAACCAAAGAGACAAGAACATAAACATCACAGAAATAGCTTCATGATCTGCAAATCCTGCCGCTGTTCTAAAAATAAATCCCGGAATTACTGCTAAAAACAAAGAAGCAATCATCGCAACTCGTTTACTAACCAATAATCTCAGCCACAAATAAAAGAATATTAAAATCCCAATCATCGCAACCGGAGGATAAATAATATGTGCAGCCTCTCTCGAGACTCCAAAAATTGCTAAGAACTTCGACCAGTAAGCCATAATATATGGAAATAAGTCAAATCCTCTATCGGAACCAAGTGGAGGATTTCTCCAAGTATCAAACAACAATACTTTCCCGTTTTCTAAAACGTCGCCCGCCAACCTAAAATAATAATAAGGATCAAGACCAACCAAATACTTTCCATTCAAAGAATCAAGATTTCGTGTACGAACAAAAAATGAAATTCCAACAATAATTGATAAAACAATATGTTCAAAATATTTGTATGAAACAACTTTGTTCCAAGAAGTTTTTACTTTACTTATGGCCTCGCTGAAGTCAATGTATTCATTTTCTTCCTTATCGGCCATGAATAACCCATAGAATTAAAGTTTAAAAAACTATGCGTAGAAAAGTGGAGAAATCAAAACCTCCATCGCACCACTAACTAAGACCAAAATCACTGCAACAATCAACAAAAATAATGCATCTTTCATAACTACCATAAACCGCTCATCAAACAATTGATATCTGAGAACTCCGACCGAGATTATTCCACCTGAAAGTCCGGCAACAAAATATGCACCAATCTCAGGAATACCATGGATTAAATATCTCGCAAAACTCAAAGAAACCGCACCAAAGTAAGTACCAATTCCGACCGCACCCACTCCACTTGCAGCAGCACTAACAATCTCACGTATCAAACTTCCAATTGCGACACCCAAAACAGAAGCATTCCAAGTAAGAATAAAAATTGCCCCAGAACCATAAATAAATGAAAACAATACAGCAAAAATCATAACCTTAAGATTATTAAAAATTACCAATGGAAAAAAATCACCAAAGAATTGTCCAGAAAGCTGACTTATAATATTCGCATTAACGCTCTGAATTGTGGAGATTTGAACATTAAAAATCTGATTAACTGTCGCCTCAGGCAAGACCGTAAAAAAGAAAGTGTAAGCTGAAACCATTCCAAGAAATAAAAACACAAAGAAAGGAATAGTCTCACGATGCGTTGATTCGTGAGGACGATCAAACAACTTTCGCTCCTCAAGAACGATCAATTTAATCATCAAAGGTATTGCAGCCATAACTGTAAAGAAGACCATAGTCAGTCCAGCATATTCAGCAAAAACCCACATAGATAATAAGATTGCAATGGTAGTATATGCAAAAGCTACAATAAACATTTCGGCCGGTCTCTTCTCAGCATACTCTGCTCCCGTAAGCGACTCTAAAACCATGAATTATATTCTCAAACCTTGTTTTTAACATTTCCCACATAAAGCTTTTATACACTTGAGACTATAGTTTTGTATGAGATCACTTTTACGAAGACTTCTCGGAAGATCTTCTACAGGCAGGTCAAAAAGAAGAACTGCTGCAAAAAGGACAACGTCAAGAGCTCGACGTTCTACAGCAGCAAAAAGAACAAGTGCACGACGAACAACAGCAAAACGACGAACAAGTGCACGGAGAACTACTGCTGCAAGAAGAACAACTACACGAAGACGAGCATCATCTGCCCGTCGAACAACCACACGTCGAGCGAGAAAATAATCTCGCTCATTTTTTTATATGTTCCAGACTCAAAGTTATTTTATGTAAGAATATAATAATTCCTCATGGCGCTGAGTACATATAACAAAGATCTTCTAGAATTTATGTACAATTTAACATTTACTCCAAAAATTAGACCTCCACTTGATATATCAAAGTTTCTTGAATTGAGAGGACAAAAAGTCAGCGAACGAACAATAAAAAGATGGTTCATGTATCTCGGAAATAATATTGCATATCACGCCAGGATAAATTATGCAAGTCTAAACCTACAGACTGTATATGTACTTCTAAAAGAAGCACATCCAAAATTATTAACTACAATACCTTATTCAGTTGTACCGTTCTACGGATACGACGCAACAAATCTAATAAAATATACTGGAACACATTTCCCAATTCCGATTGGAAAAGAAAAAGAATTGGAAGAATTCCTAACTAACGCAAAAGAACTTAATTTGTTACAAGATTTTGAGCTATTTCCATACAATCAAGTTGCAGATTCATATCTACCGTTCCATGAAGTAATTGATCTGGAGGGAAATTTCAAGTTCAATCAAACATATGATATTTCACATTTCGAAGCTCTATTTGATTATGCAGTAAGAAAACCCTCAGAACAAAAATTAAGCAAAATAGTAGAAAAAAATCCAATTACGCTTCCAATAATTGTAGAGTATTCAAGAAAGAGATGGTCGTCTCACAAAGTTTGGTTTGCAATGAATGAGAATCTTGAAGATAATTTATGGAATTACATAAAACGGAAGAAATCAAAAATCAGAGAAAGACAAGGTGCAGGCGTTGCACTCGTACAAAAATCTGTACGAGATATACAATTGGCACACGATGAATTGTTCAGACAAGTAAGAGTTTTTTACGGACCATTTAACGACGACAAGAATGTAGTAGCAAATATATTCATCAAACTAAAAAATCATGAACAAATAAAGGAGTTATTCAAAGAGATTGCACAAAAAGCAATAATAACTTCGTTTTATTTACCAACTGATTTGTCAAACAAACTTAGAATCGCACTAACAACAAATATTGAAAGCCAAACAAAAATATCAAATGAAATTCTACCGAAGTATATTGATAATGATTATGACAACAAAGTAATATTCAGAAGAAAACAAAATAAAGAAATAAACATGAAGTTAAATTATTCTGAACTCTTTAATCCAAAAACGTGTGAATGGGAGTTCGATTTAGAAAAATACAAAGAGAATCTTACTCATCTTTATCCATAAGGACTTCAAGCATTCTAGCATATGCCGGTCGAGTAACAAATACTCCAATTGTAACTCCAACAATTGTTGTCAAAGCAAAACCTTTCAAGACTCCAGCCCCAAGAGAGAACAAAGGAATCATTGCCGCAAGCATAGTGATATATGCAGCAAAAATAATCAAGAAAGCATTCTTCATTCTCTTCAACCATTTCTCTTCATTTCTACGACCATGTAGAACTTCATCCGTAATAACAATCTGATCATCCACTCCCGTTCCCACTGCTGCAAGAATTCCTGCAATCGATGCAAGATCTATATTGTGTCGAATCAAAGCAGCAAACCCGAGAATAATAAATACTTCACTCAATCCAGTAATAATGATTGGAATTGAAATTGAAGCTTTCCGATACCTAACGAAAATAACACCTCCAACTGCAAATATTGCTAATACAATTGCCAACAATGAACTAGTGAAAAAATTATCTCCCAAAGTTGGAGAGATAACATCAACTCTCTCAACATCAACAGAGAAAGGTAAACTTCCAGTAATCAAAAGAGTCTGCATCTTTTTCATACTATCTAATGCATCTCTAATTGCAACTTCTTCAGTAAGACCGCTACCAGGACCTTGAATTGTAAATGAAGTACTAATATCTCCCTGCAAGCCTTCAGAAATAAACAAACTATTTACCAATTCATCATCTAAATATAAATCAAGTTTCTCAGACAAATAACCATCAACAACATCTAACTCCGAAGTTAGGTCAGCATGTCTTTCTGCAGATTCATGACTAATATCTACTCTGAAGAAATATTGACAATTCCAACCATCGCTACTCGGACCACAGCCTTGTTGAAGTGGAATTCCTGAACATTCTCCAGATCTACAAACAGATTTGATATCCTTTCCTCCAGTGAATACAACGTCCGATCCAATCTTCGCTTCAAATTTTCCTTGCTTAGCAACCAAATCTAAAACTTCTTCTTTGGAAGCGCCAGCAATTTCAGTAATAATATAGTTTGTTCCCTCCAAATCTTTAGAATTACGAATTGAAAGATCAGCAACTCCAAAAACATTTAGTCGCTGCTCAATTAAGTCAATCATATCCAAGATCTGAGCTTCATCATTAGTATCTGGTTTCAAAACAACTCTAACTCCTCCAACCAAATCAATACCTTTCTTTAAGTTGGAAGTTGGAATATCAACAACACTAAATCCAATTCCATTATCATAAACAATACTACTTTTCCCTTCGTCAGTAACAACATCAATTATATCTCCATTTCTAAAAGTATTAATTGAATTCTGAAAATCATTCAACTCAGTTATTACAACACCATTCAAACTATGTAAAATCATATCAACTTCAATTCCATTAACACTGGCACTACTATCTACTTCAACACGATTAATCTCAAGACCCTCAGCATCAAAGTTTGGCGCAATTGCAAACAAAGACATAAGTAATACAGATATCAACACTAGGACTCTTCCCGAAAATAAAATTTTCATTAAATCCTTTTTCATCCTTTTCTCTCCAAATACATTCTAAGTATTCCTGCATTCTGAATCCACGTATACATCAAATCAAGCAACAATCCAATTATTAAAATTAATGAGATTGTTTTCAAAATCGCAGCAGTACTTGCTAAATATAATACAAACAATGCAACAATCGACGTAATTGACATTGTCAATCCCGTCTTAATTGCAGAATAAATTCGATCATTCAATGCTAACTCTTTTCGCTTGAGCGCCCGCGCAGTCAAAACAATATTAGAGTCAATCGAATAACCTAACAACATTAAAATCGCAGCAATACCTGATGCAGAAATACTAATTCCCATCAAACTCATCACCGCAAAAGTTCCAATAATATTTGACACTCCTGAAGCAATAATTCCCAAAGCAGGAACCAATTTTCTGAAATATAAGAACATAACTGTTGCCATTGCTCCAATTGCAACCAATATTGCTCGAATGGTTCCGTTCCAGAATCGCTCACTAATTGCGCTAGAGATTTCTTCAACACTCATCCGGTCTCGGTTAGTATTTCCAACTAAATTTCCCGCCTCACTCATCAAAGCATCAATATCTTCACCTGCATATTCAAAAGAATAGCCTACAACGCCGCCCGATCCAAGACTGCTAAGCTCACGAATCTTAACCTGTTCATTCAAACTATCGCTCAACTCTTCTTCAGCGACTGAAATGTCAATAGGCATCGAACTTTCAATTGTAAGTAAGAAACCACCTTTCAACGATATATCTTTTTCAATAAAATCTCCGGTTGAAGCATAATTATTTCCAAGTATGATGAGGGCAAAAATCAAAAATCCAATTGGAAGAATCATAAATCGTTTCCAATTCTTCTCATAGCTAGATTTGAGACCCATATCCAACTATTAATAGCCAATGTTTTAAATACTTCTTTCCCCTCAGAATTATATGAAAAAAGGAACGGCAATTCTACTATTAAGCAAAGAAATTAGATATTTGGTCAAATCTAGAAAAGAAATATTCCACACCAAAGAAGGAGGAATCGATCTTGGAAAAATCAAGAAGTTCGGAGACACAGTAACTTCAACAAGTGGAACAAAATTCACCGCAGTTGAACCAACTTTGTTTGATCGAATGAAAAAAACAAAGAGAGGACCACAAATAATTCTACCAAAGGATGCGGGACTAATAATCACCGAAACGGGAATTGGACCAGGTTCAAAAGTACTTGATGCAGGAACTGGAACTGGATGGATGGCATCATTCTTATCAAATATTGTGGGTGAAAAGGGAAGAGTTGTAACTTATGAAAAATCTAAGGCAAATCACAAACTTTCAAAAGAGAATTTCAAATTCTTAGGACTAAAAGTCACTTCAAAACAAGGAAGTGCATACAAAGATATCAAAGAAAAGAACTTTGACTTAATGGTGCTTGATTTAGCAGAACCTTGGAAAGTCAAAACAATTCGTCAAAATCTAAAACCAGGAGGTTATGTAGTGGCATATCTTCCACAAGTGTCACAAGTAATGGACTTTTCCAAATTCTTGGAGAAAAACAATTTTCTAGTGGACAGAATTGTTGAAGTCCAAGAAAGAGAATGGGCAGTCAAAGAAAGAATTTCTAGACCAAAATCTCAAGCAATTGGACACACAGCATTCTTAGTTTTCGCCAGAAGACTATAAGACCACATCACAAGACTTTTAATTAGATTAGACTACCTCTCTAACTGAAAAATGGATGAACAACTAATAAAGATTGAATACGATTTAGAACAAAGCGAGAAACCCGCCACAAGAACTTCACTCACTCCGGATGAGAACTACGAACAAACATATTTGGAACTTGCAGTGGAACAGTTCTATTGTACTCTTTTTGAAAGAAATTCTTTTTGGAAGCACACAGGCCTAGAAAAGATACTCGGTTTTAATATACGACAACTGATGCGTGACGATGAACCAGCAACAACTTATCGAGGAAATAATCGTAAAGGAATAATCACTATAAATCCGGCCTGCAGTTCAGTCAAACGAAGATTAGAGGAAGGAAACGAGAACGCAGGACTTTTTGGAGCAGTTATGAATCTATCTAGAATTGTAGCCCATGAGTTGACTCACCAAAAAAATAGAACTCATAATAAAGAGTTCTACAAAGAATCAGAAGAAGTTGCGTACAAATTAATTCCAAGTATTGTACGATTCTTCCCAAAATATTGCAAGTCACGAAGTGTAGAATTCAAAGTATCTCCCAAAATAGAAATAGATTAGAAGTTCTCAAAATCAGCTTCAGTCATACGTTTGTGACCAACTTGTTTCTTAATCGATTGCGCAACCTTTTCACTACCAATCAAACCAGCAATTTTTTCAGTACTAACATTCCGCAATCCAAGAACATTCTTTATTCCAGCATTGAACAATTTACGAGCCCGAACTCTACCAACTCCACGAAGTTTAACAAGAGGAATCAACTCCGCCTTGATTCCATTCTTAATTCTGAACTTGAGTTTATTTATTCCAGAAATCTTTTCCATCTCACCCAACAAAACGCACAATTCAGATGCACCATAAAGTAACCATTCTGCAGTTGAGATTTTATTCCTAAGCTCTCCTGGAGGAACATTATAATTCTCAAGAAGATAATCTTCATTCAATTCCATAATCCAATCTCTAACCAATACAGCAGTTTTAGTTTTCTTTAAGAATTCAACATATTCATAATCCCATTCTTTCGGAGCCTTTGTCACAATCTTATCAACCAGTTCTTCCGTAGTTTCTTCCAACCAATCATAATCTTTTTTCTGAATGTTTGTCCAAGGATACATTTCAGCATTAGAAGAAATTAAATGAAGTAAAACAATATCTTCAAAATCAGAAGTAAGTTTCTTCAATCCTTGAATCAAATCAAACGCAGCAGAAGGATCAAGATACAATTCTGAAACTCTCCGACCAATTGGAGTGGCTTTCAATTCAGTACCTTGAATATTCAAGAAGCCAAACTTTTCAACATCTTTCAAAGCATCTTCTACTTTATATTCAAAACCAAAATCATCATTATATTGATATCCGTAAAAAGTTCCCTTGAAGAAATTAATTAATTCATCAATTTTGGTGACAAACTCAGATGCAACTAGTGACAAAATAGCACGACGCAATACGGGTTCAACTGAAAGCTTGGAAACAATTTCCTCAGGTTTACCCTCAATATATTTCTCTTTAATCAAATCTCTATCCTTCTCAGAGACAGCAATACTAATTGCCTCACCAAAGTTATTATCAAAATCAGGTCTTCCTGCACGGCCTGTCATTTGATGATATTCTAAAACAGGAATCCAATCCATTCCTCGACGACCTGTAAACCTCTTCAAACTTTTCATAATGACTCTAAATGCTGGCAAATTTACCCCCATTGCAAGAGTTGGAGTACAACAAATAATTTTGATTTTATTTTCTCTGAATCCATTCTCGACTGCCTTTTTTTGCTTTTGTACCAACCCCGCATGATGAAATGCAACACCTTTCAAAACAGTATCTGACAACTTTCTACATTGTGAAGTAGAACTACTTGCAGCTTTCAAAACAGAAGTAGAAAGTTTAGAAGTATTTTCATCAGATTCAAGTAACTTACTAATCTTCTGGGCTGTAGATTCAGCACTACGTCGAGTTGGACAAAATACTAATGCCTGTTTACCTTTTCTAATTGTATCGAGCGCAATACTCAAAGTTTCATCAGCAACCTTTTTACCAATTTCAATATTATCTTTGCTCCCAAAGAAATTAATCTCATTTTCATAGAAATTCCCTTGAAATAATTCAACTGGACGCCAGTCATCTGAAACTAATTCCGCATCCAACCATTCAGAAAGTTCTTCAGGATTTCCAATAGTTGCACTCAAACCGATTATCTGAGCCTTTGGAATTAACTTTTTCATAAGAGTCAAAATAACTTCAAGAGTAGGACCCCGATGAAAATCATTCAACAAATGGATTTCATCAACAACAACAGTTTTTACATCACGAAGCCAGGGAATTTTGTGTCGCATTAAAGAATCAAACTTTTCAGAGGTACAAACAATAATATCATACTTTGCTAACCAACCTTCAGAAGAATCAGGATCACCAATTGAGAGCGCAGTACGAATTCCAAGTTTCTCATATTTTTCTTTAAATTCATCAGCCTTCTCACTCGCCAAACTTTTCAGCGGAACAATATAAACCATTTTTCCACCATCTTCAAGTAACCTCTTAATTCCTGCCAATTCAGCAATAAATGTTTTACCAGAAGCAGTAGGACTACAAACCACAACACTTTTTCCATCTAACAATCCCGCTTTAATTGCCTTTGACTGACTCGGTCTAAATTCATCAAAAGTAAACGTATCATAAAATTTTGAGGGTAATCTATCTTTGACAGACTTAACTTTCATACTCTTAACTCTAACTAAACTTTAAGAAGTATATTATTTTGAATCAGATAGACCCATCATAATTAACATCAGCTGATTTGTAACTAATATTATATTTTTCATTGGAATGAGCAGTTTCATTCAATGAAGCCAAAGCATCCAAATATCGTTTCATAAGTTGACCTTCAGGACCCGATGCAATAGATTCAACATGATACTCACCAACACTTGTTACATTATCAAATCCATTTGAACCAATCAAAGAAGTTCCAAGATTTGCAGTAGAACTATTATAATAAACATCAATCGTTGTACAATTATATCCTTGCGCAATATTAATTATACTCAAGTCTACAAAAACTTCGCAAGTACTCGTAGCAGCACTAACATACAAAGTTGTATTCGGAGAATAGACATCTTTAGTACAATCTCCGCCACCTGACTTGAAATCAATAGAAGTGTTGAATATGCTCGGAGTTCCAACATCTCCACAAAGCAACAATTTCTTACGATTCAAAATCTC
>CAZYQG010000014.1:0-10436 GCA_964649785.1 Candidatus Woesearchaeota archaeon
TAAACTTCTGAGCAACAGTCTTTGCATCTACTTCGTTTTGAGATTCAATCAACTGAACAATCTGTTCTTCTTGGTTTGATAAGTTAGCACGGGGAATAACAACTGAAGGAAGTTTATCGTCTTTACGTCTAACGGTGGGTCTCTTGCGTTCTAAAGCACCAACTCGTTCATCCAAACCATCTAACTTATTGTTTATTTCATTCAAAGCATCATTAGTAGAATGTAATAGTTGTTCATTAATTATCTTTGATTGAGTAAGAGGATGTTCACTTAGTTCTCCATAGATGTCTTCCCAACTTCTTAGGACTTTGTGTTTATCTACTTCTTCTTTTTCTACTTTTTTAGTTTTTCGGTTTCTTCTAAGAAGCTTTCTGAGTGCTTTTTTGACAACCATTTTATGTTTAAACACGTTTAGACTTGTTCAACACCTGCCGAGAAGTGTTTAACATGTGTTTAACAATAGTTTAACTCGCTTGAACAATAAAAACCTTGCTACAATTAGAAAAAATAAAAAATTTATTCTGGATCTCGGATTTCTTCTCGAATTTTCTTAACTTTCAAAATCCTATTCTTCAATTCAGTAATTGATCGCTTCAAATTACGTTGATTCTCATGAATCGGTCCCTCTTTCGCAATCAATTTAGTGAGTCTATCTCTGGCACGATCTTCTCTGGCCTTTAAGTTCAAGAGTTCTCTCCTAGTGCCGTCCAGTCTGGATCTTAACTTTTTCTTACCTGAAGTGAGCCTTCTAAGTTCCTTTCCAATGTCAGACATAGCTGCCATCAAATAGTTTTGATCCTTAGATGATTTCCTACGAGAAACTCTTTTCCTGGGCTTAGAAATACGTTTAGCTTTAGCCATATAATAGATAGTAGAGTGTATAGTTCTTTATAACATTTACTACTTCTTAGGTCTCTTTTTGAGGCCTAAACGCAATACTTTAAGCCTATCTCGCAATTTTTTAATCGTAGAATCATAGTTCTTTTTAGAAATTGCCCCAGCTAAATAGGCAGATCTTATAGAGGAAAGTTTCTTCTCAACAAGTTCTGCCTCTGCACGAGTTGCACGATGCTTTCGAATAGAAAGTGAGTGTTTATGGTGTAATTTTCTCAATTTGCCCAGATGTCTATGGCTATTATGTACTAAAAACACAAACAATCCGATTATTAGTAAAAATAATGCCGAATTGATTAATCCTGAAAATCTTGTATCTTCTGGTTCACCAACATCTAAAGTAAAAAGTGAGTACTCATAATCCGATAATCCTTTATGAGTAATCGTGGCAAATAAGGCATACTCTCCTTTTGATAAATATTCGGGCAAATAAAGTGATAATTCTTCATCAAATAAGGCATCCACTGCAAGGGTTTTTGTATCCTCAAGCACGATTTGGTTATCTTTGGATATCAAAGTGAGTATTAATTCTGTCAAGGCAGTCCCTTCAGAATTATCATTCGTTATTTCTATATCAAAAGACATGTTTCCTCCTGCAAAATATACGTCTGAATCTAAGTTGAAATCAAAACTAGTGAATGCTCCTGAGTCTCTTAATGAGTCAGTAACGGGTAAGAAAAGTGAGGAATCGGGAGATTTGAATTCAATAACTCCAAAGGAATTATCAGAAGTATCAACATCAACACGCAGAATATACGTATTTTCTAGTTCTATTTGAGTTTCTCCAGTCAAAAAGTCAGGATAATCAACAATCAAGTAGAGCGGACCAACACCATCATTCGTAAGCTCTAGTTCAAAGTGTGTTTCTTCATCCAAATTAAGTTCAACTTCGGAAAGTGAGAAGGTTTTTGAGTATCCAAAAGGTAATTCAGAATCAACAAAACCAAACTCCCCGAAAACTGGACTCTGCGCGAATACTGCAGGAATTAATAGCAATAACAAATACAATTTACGCATAAACAAAATAAGTTTCTCGAATTATAAAAGTCTATCTTGATCTTGGTTTGTGCCTCTTTGCCTTGCGATGTACATGCATTAAGAAAGCTCCTGCCAATATAGACAACACAATCGAAATCTGAATAATAAACGTATCGGATAAAAGTGCGCGTCTTGAAAGTACATCAAATGTTCTTGACGCAGAACCTGTTGCTTCATCTTCATCAATCACCACAGATAATACATATCTTCCCGGAGAAATATCTGTAGGTAAAGCAATCTCTTTTACGAATTCAGCATCACTGATTTCAGTCTCAACAGTTTCCGAATACACTACTTGATTTTCAGAATTAAGAATCATATATTCGACATCTAGCAAATTAAATCCTTTCTCAAAGAACGTCGACAAATCTACTCTTGGAGTCAAAACTTGACCTGGATAAACTGCTCTCAAATCCAATTGTCCAACAAAGGCTGCCGTTGGAGCTGATTTATTTCCTTGTAAAGTGAGCGAAATTTCTGAATCGGTATCTTTTGATTTTATCTCAACAACGACACTAATTGTTTCGGATTCAACATCAACACTTCCAGAATAAACGCCTATTGGAATTCCTTTCGGAATATTAAATTTAATACCTACAGTTTCTGAATTTTGCGCAGCAACAAAAACTTCGTTCTGAACAACCGCCAGACTTGCAATCCCATTCAAAGTAATCGCAAAAGTTCTTGGAAGACTTCTAAAATTTGAAACAGTAAAAATTTTAGTCGCGGTCTGACCTCTATTAAGTTCAATCTTGATAACTTCGGGAGTTACTTCAAAAGAAGGTATTTCAGCACTCGGTGGTACTGCAGAAAATCCTCCGCCTCCGCCTCCGCCGGCAGAACTCGGTGCGGCTGCCTCTTCCTCTGCGGCAACCACATTTACAGTAATAGTAAATGTACTATTTGTGGAATTGGTAGCATCCGCACAAGAAATTATACAAGTCGCATTTCCTGTAAAGCCACTTGCTGGGGCTATGCTTAATTGATTTGTAGAAACCGTACAGTCTACTTTAGATGTGTTCTCGCTTGCTACCGAAAAGGTGGGTGTTGTTTCATCTGCGTCAGTACATTGACCGTTACCTAATAAAGTCATATCTGAATCTACCACTGTTGAACCTGAATCTTGATTTACTGTAACATTGGAAATGGATTGATTCCAAACAGGAACATTCCCTGCATCAACAGTAACTGAAAACGTTCCCGACACAAAGGGATCAATTATTGAAAATGCATCAAGCATACCAAAAGCCAGAGCTCCAGGAAGTATTAACAAAATAGGAACCAATAGTAAGTTTTTACGCATACAAATCAAAGTTCCCAATGATTAATAAATTTAGTTACGCTTGCGCCTAATCAACAGTAACATCAAAACTGCAAAAACAAATACTCCTACACCAACTGAAGCAAAAGTGAGCCCCATTTCTGGCACATCTTCCTTTACTGGAGCACCCGTTGTATCAATTGCAATTTGCTGTCCCACTCTTACACTAAAGGCCGCGCCTTCTTCAGATGGAGCTTCTTCGGCATAAACATAAATTGAACCACCTTTATTCGGATCAACAAAGTATACTGTTTTGAAAGTATAGTTTACACATTCTTCGTAATTCTCTGAAATAAAGTTATTTCTATCAAATTCAATCTCAGTAACTAGATAATCATCTGACAAACTCAAACTTATATTCTTACCTACTCCGTCTGTGACACATGCCTTTCCATGATATGTTCCGCCTGAAGAAAAATCATAGTTTACTATACCTGGAGATATTCCTAAAGCAAAAGCTCCTGAAATCAATACCAAAGGTAGAAAAAATAATAACAATCTCATGCTGGATTCTCAGTACAGTTAAGAGTTATTGTTGCTTTCTTTGTTCCTGAAGTTGCATCAGTAGGAATTGTAACATTAAAGTCGACTCTAACTGTGTCATTTGTAGCATGATAAGTGAAATTATCTACAATAAGTAGTGATGCAGTGCTAACTGCTTGGAAAGTTCCATAATTTGTGCCATTATTCATGACATCTGCACCAGTAGTTACGTCGTCACCAACTCCTGTGCTGACATTGAACGTGAATACTGGACTTGTTCCAGGCATTAGCGTTGCAGCAGTAGCATTACTTACTATATCGACTCTAAGGTCTACGTTTCCCGTATTATTCAATACTAAACCTGTTCCTGAAGAACCGCCATTGTCTGCTGTGTCTGCTGTAGATCCTGCTGCGGTTGAACCAATTGTGGCATTTTGATCAATTGTACATCCAACTCCGGAAGAAACAGTTATATCAAAAGTACCTGTCGCATCTCCAAGTAATCCAAAATCATAAATTTGTAGAACAAAAATAGCTGCGATTACAAAAGCAAGTGCTCCAATTACTGCATACTCGTGATTATCAACCCGCCGAGTCTGCGTCCGTTTCCGCCGTGACTTCTTCGCCATTATCTAAATTATATTCAACAACTTCTACAGAAAAAGAGCCTGTTCCTTTTTGAGTGAGTGTAGGTGCGTCTGCTCCAAAGTCTTCAATCAGCCAAAATACTCCTAAACCTGCAGCAACTACTAAAAGAACTAGCCCTGCTGCCAAAATCTTCCTATCTGAGAAGTCGAGATTCATAACAAGTAGAAACCTACTTTCTATTTAAACATTTCTTAAAACAAAGCACTATGCGCAAGCGTCTCCCGCTCTGATTGCTTTGAAAGTAGCGGAGTTATTGTAATCGCCCGGAGGTGTACCGTCTGGAACTGTCAGCCAGAATCTGAAGAATGTTGCATTTCCCGCTCCCAAATTGTGTGTTGCATTTCTAAAGATTGACTTATTCATTTCTGTTCTGGCTACAAAACTTGGTGCAGAAGAGGTATTTGTAGTGGAAGCATTGAAAGTCATATTTCCGATTCCAATCAAAGTATTTGGACTTGTATGAATCTTCAAATCAGTATTTGCTTTTACACAAACAGATACATCAGTATTCGAATCCGTCGATAGATTCAAAGCATAACCTGTTCCTGAGTTCTCATAGTTCGAACTGGCATTATTATTCTGAGTGTTATGGCTTAATGATCCAAAGTTAATTCCTCCGCTGAAATCTGAAGACTCTCCTAGAGCATAGTAGTACACAACATTTGCCGTCGCAGTAGTTCCAACCGATTGAGATGTAGCAAATCCTGTTATTCCGCCATCAAGCATCATAACTGGGACAGTAACTGCCATCAACATCATAGCAGACAATATAATTGCCTTAGCCATGGTTGATTTGTTTGCTTCTGCTCGACCAATGCTATGATTTATTGCGTGCTCACGATGCTTTAACTCTTCAATCCGTCTATGATATCTTCGTTCATGCTCTTCAAGAGTTCTATTTCCAAGCAACTTCTCAAACTGTTCTGAATAGTTCTGATGCGTTATAGCTGATTGCTTGTATTGTGTATTCAACGTATGAATTTTCTCAGCAAGACGTTCTCGTCCAGCATGAAGTTCAGATCTAAGCTTAGAAACATGGTTCAGTTCCTGCTTTAATCTATGTATCTTACTCACTAGCTTCCACCTCCTCAATCAATAACTTGCAGTTCCAGCTCTCCAAGAAGGCTTTAATTTCAGCTAGACGCCCGATAGGTACAAACAAAATTGTCTTTGCCATCATTTCGCCAGGTCTCAAAATTCCTTCAGAACTGCCTCGTCCATGCACCGCATAAACGAATTTTACACGCTCGGTCGCATTCAAATGGGTGGTAGAATAACGAACAATTGCGTGCGTAGGTTTTCCAGAAGGTTTAACCTTCTTGACAGAAAATTTACAGCCCCAAGTTTTCAGGAACTGTTCAATCTCTTCAGATTGACTATGAAGAACGTTTAGAACGGATTTAGCCAAAAAGATAGATTGGGTAGTATCTAGAATTCCAGGCTTGCCGTTCCGGCCCTTCAGAGCGTAGAAGAATTTTACACGCTCAGTTGGAGTCAGGTGACTAGTAGAATATATGTAAATCTGCCTATCTTTGATTGATTTATTCAATCTACCACCCAACTGTTAACAATATTAACTTACTGGTTTATATATCTTATCTTTGTTAACACTGTTAACATATATGAAAAAAGGTTACATATTTGTACGGAGGCGTTCCAAATATTCACGAAGAGATTGATATTGTCTCAAAAGTTCAGGGTTGCTCTCTCCTGCTTTGATTCTAGTATGAATTGCCATAAGTTCGCCATACTTTTGCATATAAATTTCTCGCATTGTGTGAGTTTCAACAGAATGATCTTCAGCTTGGTGTCTCTTTCTGAACCTTGAAACTCCATAACTCAACACTGCCAGAATTCCAATTAATAAGGCACCGACTCCAAAACCGCTTCCTAGCGTTCCGGCAACCGAGGCGCCAGTAACGCCTTTACTACAAATAACTTCAAGAGTTAAAGGTGCGGAGACTATTGTAGATGTGGCTGAACCAACACCTCCAATCGAAGTATCTTTTTGTTCTCGCGCAATGACTGTTCCTTCAAAGATTCTTGACTCATCACAACTATCTAATGTTCCTTTTGGAACATCAAAACAAATATCAATCTTAATTGCGTCACCGCTATTAGTGCCTCCGGGAATTTTTTTACTACGTGCCTTTTCAACAAACTGGGCCAATTCTCCTTCGGCAGTTAATTCAGCAACAACGCTCTCATCCCAAGGATTGTAAACTCCATAACTAAAGCAAGTTTCAGCACCTTCACCAACCGTCGTATATTCAACACCGTATTTAATTCCTACGCCTTTCAAAGCAAGCGCCGGGCTAATTAAAACTGTTAAAATAATTATAAATGCCAAGACCTTCTTCATCTTATTTATTCTCATCTCCTACTTTTAGACTTTCTCTTTTCCTCCGAAATTAAATATTCAAACCCGTGACTTCGATTTGCAAAAAGATATTTACTGATATTTGAATCTACTTTCTTAAGCAATCTTCTTTCAATGCTTACTGTAATTCTTTCTTTCATTTTATGATGCTGTTGCTGCAATCGTAACTGTGTTGGTATAATTTCCTGCGGCTTGTCGAGTGGGAACTGTCAGGAAGAACTTTAGCCAAGTTACTGACTTATTTGCAAGTTGATTTCCAATGCTTGTTTCTGTTGTGCTAATTGATTGGTTATTTCCTGGAACTGTTCTATCTGAATTATTATGACTGTAATTGAAGTTGGCCAAAGGAATTGTATTTGCTCCACTGGTTAAAGCTGCACTCGCTTTAATTGTTAAATTGACGGTAGTTTGATTTGCACTAATGTTAATATAATATCCGCTCGGACCTGTTCCATTATTGTTGTGTCCTTTCCATTCCAGTCCGGTTGTGTTTGAAACAGTCCAACCTAAATTGGTAGATAGATTGGTAGATAGTGCAATAGATACCGATTTCTCATGACCTCCGCCTCCAAATAATGAGAACGTTTTCAGAGTTGCCGAAATAATATTCGTTGCAGTATTTACTGTTGAACCTGTAACTTGACTCCAAGCACTTCCAGTATATCTAAAAATTTTAACTGTGCTTTCTGAAACATCGTTGACATCTTCATCTCTATAAGATACATTAACATCAACAACAGATGTTCCGGTAGATGCCGTTATATTTGCATATGACGAAACATTTCTGAAGTTTCCAGAATCAACAATGAAACTTGAAATTGGATGGATCACTACATTGGAACCATTCATGTGAGTTATGTTAGTTCCATTAATTGACGCATTGATTATCTTTCCATTGTGTAACGAAATATTCCAATAACTTTTTGTTGAACATACTTGCTTAGAACGATTCAAGAATAATTTAGCTCCGCCACTGACATTGTAGACTCCTATTGGGCAAAATAATTGATTAACTGTTGCGTTTCCAAATTGTCTAACATTATTTCCACTACTGACATTTAATCTATCAAAAGTATTATCTCCTGGGTTGAAAACACTCGTTCCACCCAAAACCAACTTAGATGTTCCAGCAGAATAAGTTCCACCAGTCATATTTGCATTACCATTAACTGTAACAACAGAAGAACCTGCATTAACTGTTCCATCCAAATCTAAATTCGGAGTAGTTACTGCATTATCGCTTGTTGTTAAAGTTCCAGGAACCAATAATATATTATCAACAGTTACAGTAGAACCTAAGGTTGTGGTTCCAGTTCGCGCAGATAAATTGTAGAAATTTGCTCCAGTTATAGAAAGCGTTCCGGTTCCGTTTGAAACAAAATGTGAGCTTGCCATAGTAAGTGTTCCATCCAAACTAGTATTTCCTTCAACTTCCATGGATGGTGCCGCGTTAAATGTTAGAAGAGAATTTCCAGTTACAATTAAATTTTCTATATCTGTTGCATTTCCGTACATCCGCAATTCACCCTTTCCTTTTACTGTGACATTATAATTTGTTGTAGAATTGCGCTCCATTCTGCTCGACGGATCAATATACAATAATCCATTAAACGGATTAATATCTTGTATAGTAATGTCTGAAACTTCAGGTGGAAGATTATCTGCATTCATTTGAAGAACTGAATCAAGCAAGAAATTCAAAGTACCACCGTCAACAATAACTTTACCATGGACAATTACTCCTGTATCAATAAAGTCCATTATACCGCCCGGTTCAATTAGCAAATCTCCGTGTTCTTCCCAAGTTGATGGATCAACTGTAACATTTCCAGTTATGTTGGTTCCTCTAGAATAAACTGTTGAGTTTGTAATATTCAACCAACCTTGCTTACGAACAGTTATATTTTCTGTAACATTGAGTGTTGTGTCCGTCACGTTTACAGTATTATTAACTGTCAGGTTTCCGTAATTAGTCCAGTTCGATGGATCGATATCAAAGCTTCCATGAATAATTGAATTGTTTGTGATTAAGACGGAATTTATGAAAACTGATTTTGAGCCAGGATAGAATCTGGCCATTCCACTGGAGATATTAAATGTTGAATCGTTAACAATTAATTTATTCTTAATCTCCGCAACGCCGGATGAAGTAAAGTTTGATCCTGAAATATTGAGCACCGAATTTACATTAGTCATATTCAAAATTGAATATTTGAAATTTCCTTTGTCAAGCTTTAAGTTAGCTGCGCCCAAACGTAACTCACTATCCGTATCTGAAATTGTTTCAGAACTACAAGTCTTGTCACTGCTAATATCGAAAACATTTCCTGATGCGGCCATACACGCATCTGCACCCACGCTGAAATTATATCTCTTATTTGATGTCAAAGTTGAAACATTAAATTTGTAAGTGTCCGTATCAGAGGTCTCCGTACAAATACTTGAATCGCACGATGCTCCGTCTTGATATGGCTTTCTTGTAGCAAATCCCAAAGCATCAGTTCCAAAAAGAGTTATGTGTGCCGAACGATTGAATCCAGGAAAATGCGTAATGTTGACAAAAACTTCATTGCTCAGAAGAGATAAATTTTGTCCCAAACCAAAAGTTCCTCCTTCATCTTCAGTCAAAGATGTTGCATTGAAATTAATCTCCGCATTAGAGTTATTGTAAACAATTGAATTAAATATCGTTGCAGAAGTTGTATCTCTAACAGATAATCTATTTGTAGACCAATTATTATTCCAAGCAATATTATTTCGAGAATCTGATTCAAAAGAAATAGCATAAGCATCAGTCAAAGTTATTACATTATTCTTAGCAAGATTATCTGAAGAGTTTATGATAAATCGAATTCCGTAATCATCTGAAATAGTCATAGTGTTTCCTGCAATTGTATTATTTGATGCACGAGTGTGTATCTCAAATCCAAGATCATCTGTTGCAGTAATTGTATTATCTAAAAAGGAGTTGTTAACAGATTCAAGATAAACTTGAATTCCAAGATCAAAAGTTGTTAGAGTATTATTGTAAACTCTGTTGTGACTTGCATTAGTAAACCGAACGGCTCTTGTTCCGTCTGAAGAATTAGTTGAGATAGTATTATTGTAAACTGTAGTTTTAGTTACATTATCTTGTAGGCTCAGAGAATATCCTCCATTTATCAAAGTATTGTTGTAGATCGTATTCTCGCTGGCATTGGCTCGAATTACAATACAATAGTTTCCTGAACAAGTAAGAGTATTATTTTCAATAGTATTGTTAAACTGCCCAGAAAATAATTGGATGCCATAAGTAGATGTAGATATTGTATTGTTTATCACACGGTTATGTTTACTTCCATTCCAATATCTAACTGCGTATCTATTGCCTTCAGTAATATTATTATCTCTAACAGTAATATTGAATGCTTCATAAGGTAAGTAAACTAAAGGACTTGTACCGTCTCCAAAGATATGATTCCCTTGAATTGTGGAATTTGCGCTTCGAGTTCCAAGGTATATCGCATGATGAGTTGTAACATTAATTGTGGTATTTTGAACAGTTAAACCGGTTGTCGTGTATCCAAGAATTCCATTCTTACTGTTTGTTCCATTTAATTTTAAATCGCAATTCTTAATTGTGGATCCCGAATTGCCAGTTCCAAGATATATTCCTCCATTTGCAGTACCTTG
>CAZYQG010000015.1:0-10265 GCA_964649785.1 Candidatus Woesearchaeota archaeon
CCAGCTATTAATGATTTTCCAGCTTCGGAATCGATATCTCCGTGCCATAATTTTGGAATTCTATACTTTTGTGCTTCGAGAGGTGTTGGTAAGTGATCTATAACCATATCTAGAACTGGTTCGTGTAAAGGTGCTGCTTTGACCAAACCTTTCATATCATCTTTTTCATAGAAATCATAAACTTCTTTGAAACCCACTCCTTTTGATTTCATGTAACTTACAGAAAGTGCCCAGTTTTGGTAAGCTGAACCGAAAGCAACTGAACCGTCTTGAACAGAAACTTGCCATTTTTCTTTGTACTTTTCTGGTGCAAAGGATTTGATCATTTTGTTTACGCTTGCAATAATCTTGACAAATCTTTCTTGCATTTGTTCAGGAGTTAATTGTAACTCTTTGATTAGTCTGTCAACTTTGTTGATGAATAAAATTGGCTTTACTCTTTCTTTTAGAGCCTGTCTTAGAACTGTTTCAGTTTGAGGCATGCAACCTTCAACTGCACAAGCAAGTACGACTACTCCGTCGACTGCTCGCATTGCTCGAGTAACTTCTCCACCAAAGTCTACGTGACCTGGTGTGTCAATAAGATTGATTAAGTGAGGTTTTCCCTGTACTTCGTGAACCATAGAAACGTTAGCAGAATATATTGTGATTCCTCTTTCAGCTTCTTCTTCATCGAAGTCAAGAGCTCTTTGTTTTCCAGCGAGTTCTTGAGAGATCATACCTGCTCCTGCAAGTAGATTATCTGAGAAAGTTGTCTTTCCGTGATCGATGTGAGCTGCGATACCGATGTTTCGGATATCTTCAGGTCTCTTCATTCCGTCAAGAACTTGAGTGGTCATATCTGCTGCCATGGTTTTTTGTAGAGTGATAGTTTTATATACTTTTTGACAAGGCGTGAAGAATTATTTCTTGAACTCACCAATCAATTTAGCGACTTTCTTTCCGTCTGCTTTACCTGCAACCTTGCCCATTATCTTTCCGATGAGTGCACCTTGAGGAAGGTTCTCATCATAGTTATCTTTGATTAACTTTAGAAGTGCTGAGTCTGACATTGGTTTGAATTCACTTATTATTTTATCAAAGTCTTCACCTTTCATGAATCGTTCCATTACTTTTGAAATTGATTCATTTGTGAGTCTTCCTTCATCGAGAGCTTTGAAAAGTCTTGAATAAAATTCTACAGGAAATATTCCTAGTTCAGTCTTTAGTTTTCTTTTGAGTTCTTTCTCAGTTGATAGTAATGTTGTTGCAACAAGTGTTGGATTGAGTTTCAGCTTTTTCATTGCTCGATCAAAAATCTCATTCTTTCTTGAGTCTGCCATTCGTTTTGCAAGTTCATCATTTAGACCAATTTTTTTGTATCTAATTATTCGATCTGGAATTAATTCTGGAAGTTTCATTTCCTTTACTCGATCCATATCAACTTTGATTGTTGGTATATCTGTTTCTGGATACATTCTTGATGCTCCGGGCATTGGTCTCAAGAATTTTGAAGTCAAATCTTCTTTTACATTTCTAACGTGGCTGTCAGTTTTGCGTTCCATATTAATTTCTGCATTCTGTCGTTTTGCTTCAATTTCAGCAATCTTTGGAATTTGCTGTAAATCCTGAACTCCTTTCAGTTCTACTCTTGCATGACCTTTGATTGAAATATTTACATCCTGACGAATCGTTCCTATTCCCCTCATAACTTTTCCAGTTGAGCGTAGCATTGTTCCAAGAATTTGTGCAACTTCTTTTACTTGTTCGGGAGTTTTCATGTCTGGTGCTGTTGCAATTTCTAATAATGGAATTCCTAATCTGTCTAATCTATATGTGACTGTGTCTTTTGTTTCTCCCGTTCTTCGTGCTGAATCTTCTTCCAATACAACTGTATCAATTCCGACTTTTCCTGCTGAAGTTTCAATATAGCCGTCTACTCCGACTAAGCAAGTTCTCTGAAAACCTGATGTATTTGATCCGTCTACAACCGTCTTTCTCATAACTTGAAGATATGGAATAATTCTACAATTTAATATTTTACAAACTAGAAGTCCAATGTCGAGCGCATCTTGATTAATTAATTCTGGTGGCTCTTCATCCATTTCTACTAATGAAGTATTGTTGTTATGAACTTCGTAAATATAAGTCAGCTTTTTTTCTGCTGCGTGTGCTGCTGCAACATCTACTTTTCCCATTTCTCCAGCAAGTGCTCGAAGTCTTCTACTTACTGTAAAATCTGGAGTTGAGCCAGTTAGTTTTGATTGGCATCGTGAGAAAAGTTTTCCAGTTGCTAACTGCTGATGAATTTCTATTCCTGATTTTAATCCTAAGTTTTTCATTAGTATAAGAATCCGTTTGGAACGGATTTTTCTGAGAGTTCTCCTCTAAGATTTGTCGTCATTAAATCCCTAACTTTGTCTTTGTCTTTTTCCTGTCCAAGAACCCATGAAAGTTTCACAATTGCAGTTTCTGCAAGCATGTCACCTAAATAGACTACTCCGTGATTGAATAAATCTCGTCCTGTTGAATATACGTACGGATCAACTTTTCCATAATTTGCCTGAGAAGTCATTCCAACAAACATTTTCTTTGTTGCTGCAGTTATTGATTTCAACCAAGTTTTGGCAGATACGTGTCCAAGTCCGGTTCCTTCAATTATTACTCCTCGATATCCTTCTTTTACATAGAAGTCTAATATGTTTGGAGATAGTCCTGGATGATATTTTATTAGTGCAACTTTGTCTTCGAATTGTGATTGGACATTAACTTCTCCTGCGTGTCTGAGCTTTGATCCTCTTAGTTTTTCAATCTTGCCCGTTTTGAATAATTTTGCATAAGGCATTGAATTAATTGGTCTGAAAGTATTTCTCATTGTTGTGTGCATCTTCTTTGTTTTTGTTCCCGGATTTGCAATACAATAATCGTCTGAAGATGTTCCGTGTAGAACTGTTGCTACTTCAGCTATATCTGAATTAGCATAATGTGCTCCGCAGATTAAATTCATTGCTCCGTCAAAACTTCCGCGATCTGATGAACGCTGTCCGCCAACTATTGCGACTGGTTTTCCTAAACCTTCTAATGCGAAAGATAATGCTGCTGCCGTATAATGTAGAGTATCCGTTCCGTGAGTTACAATTACTCCTCGAACGTTTTCTTTGTTTAATTCTCGTCCAACAAATCCTGCAAGTTTGGACCAATCGTCAGGACTAAATTCTTCACTGAACTTTGACATTGCAGGAGTTACTGAAATGTTTGCAATCTTTTTTAGTTCTGGAATTTGAGATAATAATTCTGCTGGTTTTGTTATTGGATGTACTGCTCCTGTTCTGTAGTCAACTCGTGAAGTAATTGTTCCGCCGGTTGAAACTAATGAAACATTTGGAAGTTTTAGATTCTTTTCTGCTTTTAGTTCTGAGAGTTTTTCAACCTGTAACTTTCCCGTAACTGTTACTTTTGAATTTCCTTTCGGAATTCCTACGTTGTATCCGTTACTAAGTTTTAGAACATATATATTATCATCTGTAGATTCAAGCAATATTCCGGAGTATTCGAATCCCGCGTGCTTTATTCTAACTTTATCTCCGGTAGAACTCATATTAAGAGCTTATATTAATCCTATATAAAAATATTGAAAAAAAAGTGAATGGTACCCCGAAGGGTACCAGGCTAAGACGTCGTAAGACAACCTCGGAGGTGCGCCTTAACTATTATATGGTCTCCAAACCAAGTTCGTGGTTCATTTCTACAGCTTGTGCTGATGGTCTTACTCTTCCCTTTCCAAGGACGTAAGGAGACTTTACTCCAGTTATGATTGTCATAATCCGAAGTTTTCCTCTCATTTCATCATCAATTCTTGCTCCCCAGATGACATTTGCATCTGCGTCAAGTCCTGCTGTTATGATTTCACCAACTCTCTCGGCTTCATCAAGAGTCATGTCTGGTCCACCTGTAATGTGGATCATTGCTCCTGTTGAACCATCGTAGCTTACATCTAACAATGGGTTAGATAGAGCTCGTTTAGTTGCTTCATCAACTCGTTTATCACCGTCTGCTTCTCCAATTCCTGTTACTGAAACTCCGCCTGAAGACATAATTGCTCTTACGTCTGCGTAGTCCAAGTTAATCAAGGATGGTACTGAAATTATTTCTACAATACTCTTAATCATTGTTGAAATTAATTCATTTGCTACAGCGAATGCTTGCCTAATAGGTAAATTTCCGGCAATTGAGGATAATCGATTGTTGTCAATTACAATTACTGTATTGGAAACTTCTCTTAATTGCTTAAGTGCGAATTCAGCTTTGTCGATTCTTGCCTTTTCAATACTGAATGGCATTGTGACTACACCAATTACAATTGCGCCTTGTTCCTTTGCAACTTGTGCAGCTACTGGTGCTACTCCACTTCCAGTTCCTCCACCAAGTCCAGCACAAACGAAAACCATGTCTGCGCCTTGAATTCCAGCTTTTAATTCGTGAATTTGTTCTCGGGCGGATTGTGCTCCAATATCTGGGTTACCACCTGCTCCAAGTCCACGTGTAGTGTCTCGTCCAATTAGAATCTTTTTGTCAGCTTCTCTATGATCTAAATGTAGCTTGTCAGTGTTTACAGAAATAACTTCTGCTCCCTGGATACCTTTTCGGTATAACCAGTCAGCCATGTTGTTACCTGCGCCACCGCAGCCTAGTACTTTTATATTTGCTTGTCCAATATTTGAGTCAACAGTAGTATCGGTCGATGTGTCCATCGTGTCCAATGCGTTTTGTACAAGGAAATCCATTTCTTTCTTTCTCCGAGGTCAATTGGCACTAAATGCCTTTGACTTGTTTTAAAAATGGAACATTTAATTTAAAAGGGATTATATGGTGGACTATACAGGTTTCGAGTTTTTATTTTTGAAAACGAATTACTGAGTTGAAGTTTTTTAATTGTATGTTCCAGAATATAGTTTTCACTTTCGGATTAATCACTTAAAATGCTTTATGGTCTTTCCAATCTTTTTGATTAACTTGTGTCTTGTCTTTTTTGATCGTTGTTTGGCTCGCCGGATAGTATTTTGTAACTTAGGATTGCTTGCAAGTGGAATCATCTTTGAAGATTTGTTTGATTCTTCCCATGCTTCATAGTAAACTAAATCTGTTGCCTGAATTTCTGGAAGTTTCTTTGGATGCTCATCGGGTTTTCCGAGCGCTATAAGTGCATGAACATTTACTTTGTCCATCTTACCGGGTTTCTTAGACAAAACTTTTCTTACTTCTGATTCAGAAAATGCTCCAACCCATGTTCCTTGTAATCCATATTCTTGTGCTGCGATAAGTATATTTTGTATAATCGCTGCAGAATTTTGTATTGCATACATTTCTCCTCGAGCTCCATATAATTGAGTTAGTCTTTTTGGATTTGAACAAACCGCAATAATTACTGGTGCGTTTTCAATCCAATCTTGATCAACACACGCATCCTTTAGTTTTGTTTTTAGTTTGTCTGATTCTACTAACACCATCCAAGTACTTGGCACATTTCCGGCTCGTGGTGCGCTGACTGCTGCCTCAAATATATCAAATAATACTCTGTAAGGGATTGTATCCTTTTTGAACTTTCTAATTGAGCGTCGGCCAAAGATTGCCTCGAGAATATCCATGTTTTTCTATATATTGAGAGAATATAAAGTTTTGCGAATAATAAGTCTTTTATTGGTCTTGCATCAATAGGAGCTATGGAATATTCCAAACTGGTGGAGATATATGAGTCCCTA
This sequence comes from Candidatus Woesearchaeota archaeon, assembly GCA_964649785.1. GTDB lineage: Archaea > Nanobdellota > Nanobdellia > UBA10117 > ARS21 > JAAZWY01. The sequence goes on from CAZYQG010000015.1 coordinate 5,739, forward strand.
TCTGGAACCAGTAAGTTGCTTGAAAAACGGGCGATAATTGCTGGATTTCTGAAAGGTTTGGATGCTCGCGAAGTTGAATCTGCAGTTTTGTTGATCGAAGGTCGGCTTTTTCCTGAATGGGATCGTCGAAAGATTGGTATTGGAACTCAAACTGTTATCAAATCAATTTCAACAAGCTCTGGTAAAAGTGAGGATTTGATTAAAGCTGACTGGGCTAAAATTGGTGATTTGGGTCTTGTTGCTGAACGTAATATTTCTTCCAAAACTCAATCTACTTTGTTTTCTGGAAAATTGACAATTGATCAAGTTTTTACAAATCTTCGTAAGCTTTCTGAAATTGAAGGTGGTGGAAGTACTGGAAAGAAAATTGGTTTGATTGCTGAATTGCTTAGTGCTTCAAATGGTGTTAGTGCAAAATATATTGTTCGAACTTGTCTTGAAGATTTAAGAACGGGCGCAGGTTTTGGAGTTTTGCGTGATTCAATCGCTTCAGCATTTGATGTTGAAGTAGCTAATGTTCAGACTGCTTATGATTTGACTACGGATATTTCTAGAATTGCTAAAGTTGCTAAGACTGGGAGTGATAAGGGTCTGTTGGCTTTGGAATTAACTGTTGGAAATCCGGTAAAAGTTATGCTATTCAAGAAATCAGAATCTATTGAAGAGGGGTTTGATGTTGTTGGTAAACCTGCTGCAATTGATTACAAGTATGATGGGTTCAGACTTCAAATTCATCGTTCTGGAAAAGAGACTAAATTATTTACTCGGAACTTGGAAGATGTTACGACTCAATTTCCTGATATTGTAAAGATGATTGAGAAAGATGTTGATTCTAAAGAATTTATTATTGACTGTGAAGTAATTGGGTATGATAAGAAAACTGGTAAATGGAAACCTTTCCAAGATATTTCTCAGCGAATTAAACGGAAATATGAAATTGATGAAATGATTAAAGAAGTTCCAGTTATGATTATTGTATTTGATATTATTAATTTAAATGGTAAGAATTTGATCTCATTGCCATTTAGTGAGCGACGTAATAGACTTTCTAAAGTTATTAGCGAAGATCCTTTGGCAGTTAGTTTGGCTAAGGAAATTGTAACTGATTCTGTTGAGAAAGGTAAGGAATTTTATGCTGGGGCTTTGTCTGATGGTGCAGAAGGAGTTATGATGAAGAAACTTGATAGTGTGTATAAACCTGGCTCTCGAGTAGGGTATGGAATTAAAATCAAGCCAGTTATGGAAACTTTGGATTTGGTTGTTGTTGGAGCTGAATGGGGAACTGGAAAACGTTCAAAGTGGTTAAGTAGTTTTATTCTTGCCTGTCGTGATGGTAATGACTTTAAAGAGATTGGAAAAATTGGAACTGGATTCAAAGAGAAGGATGAAGAAGGTGTTAGTTTTGGTAAAATGACTGAATTGTTGAAACCTCTTATTGTAAGTGAATCTGGTAGAAAAGTTAGAGTTAAACCTGGAGTTATAATTGAAGTAAAGTATGAGGAAATACAGAAATCTACTAACTATGATTCTGGTTTTGCTTTGCGTTTCCCTCGTTTTGTTAGATTGCGAGAAGATAAAGGTCTGAAAGATGTTGATGATTTGAAGCGTGTTTCAAAACTTGCTAAGAGTCAGAGAAGTCGAGGATAATTTGGAACGGTTTTTGGTTTTTGGAACAATGTTTCAAAAACATGTTCAGTTTTTGAGAGAGTGTTTCTTTCAGGAAACACTTTTATAGTTGCGTTTCAATTATAGAACATGAAGGGAGACATTCTCAGCAAAATATTTGATCCTAAGACTGTTGCAGTAATTTACGCACTTCTAGATAAGAAAGGTAGATTCTACTTGAGAGACTTATCTAGGGAGTCAGGTGTGAGTCTTGCAACCGCTCATCGTATTGTCCAAAAGCTTGTCGCAATTGGAATGGTTCGTAAAGACGAGAGTGATAGAATTAAGTTTTACGAGATTGATAGAGGATCTGATGCATTTAGAGTTCTTGCGGGAGTGTTATTGGATAAAGTCAAAACTCCGGCAGAAATATTGAAAGATCGACTTGGAACCTTGCATGGTTCTGAACCTAGGATATTTACCGATAGAGAAGATAGCGATAAAATTGTTGTTGTTAGCTCTTTGATTGATAAGAGTAACATTGAGGATATCACTGGCTTTGTAAAAGAGGAGATTGGAATTGAAATCAACCCGGTTTTGTTCTCCAATACGCAGTTTATTGAGATGAAAAAGGCTGGATTTGTTGATTCTAGGAAATTAGAGCAAGTATAATAGTTTTAATAGCAGAAATCATTAAAAAGAAAAAATAGCATTACTCACCAATGATAATTAACGAGGAATTCTTGAATAGATTACGTCGGTCATTTGGTTTGAATCTCTATGAAGTTAAGTTGTGGGCTGCGATTCTTTCAAGAGGAGTTTCGACTGCCGGAGAGCTTAGTGACATTGCTGATGTGCCTCGTTCTCGTACTTATGATGTTCTTGAGAGTCTTGAAAGGAAAGGATTTGTTATTGTAAAACCTGAGAAACCAATTAAATATATGGCAATTCCTCCTCTTGAAGTTCTTGATAGAGTTCATGGAAAGATTCGTGCAGATTTGATTAATCATTCTGAACGGATAAACAAACTAAAGGAGTCTGATATGATGACTGAATTAGGTAATCTGCATAAGCAAGGTATTGAGCCTATGCAAGTTACGGATTTCTCTGGGGCTTTGAAAGGACGACACAATATTTATGATCAGCTTAGTTATATTTTGAAAGAGGCTAGAATTAGTGTTGATTTAGTTACTTCGGAAGAAGGTTTGGGTCGTAAGATTAGAATGCTTAAACCTTTGATTGAGCGTGCGGTTTCGCGTGGAGTTAAAATTCGAGTTGTTTCGCCTTCGAGTAATGTTGAATTAACTGAAATTATGAATGGTTTTGGAGAACTAGTTGAGTTTAAAACTAATCCTGACTTGCGTGGAAGATTTTGTGTAGTTGATAAAATCCATGTTGTTTTCATGTTGACTGATGATGAAGAAGTGCATCCTTCATACGATATGGGTTTCTGGGTAAAATCTCCTTACTTTGCTTAATCTTTGAACAAATTGTTTGATAAAACTTGGGGACTGGAATTAAGCTCTGGCTCCGAATGAAGTTTGTGCATTTAGATTAGTTTTTGTTAGAGTATAAAATAACTTTCCGAATAGTGGTGTTGGTGGTTCATATCTTGTAACTTGGTAGTCTTCTGAACCAGATATATTTGCTGCAAGTCCTACTGCTTCTTTCTTTCCACCTAAAGAATCTATTAATTTTCTGTTCAGTGCTTCAGTTCCCAGAAAAATTTCTCCAGTTGCCTGTCCTCGGACATAGGATTCAGTTAGTCCTCTTGCATCAGCCACGTGTTCTATGAACATGTCATTAAGCAAGTTAATTTTGTTTTGTAAGTATGCTCGCTCTTGATCAGATACTTCCTTATATGGTGATCCTGTATCTTTGTATTCTCCTGAGACAAATCGTTCATAAGATACATTATAATCGTCCATTAAACCTGAGAATTGTAAATATGATCCTGTGACTCCGATTGAGCCTGTAATTGTTGCTGGGTCTGCAACGATATGATCTGTTGATACTGAAATCCAATACGCACCAGATGCAGCATTTTCCCTCATCCAAGTAATTACTGGTTTGTCAAATTCTTCAATTGCATTTGATATTTCTCTTGAACCCACTACGGTTCCTCCGGGACTGTCAATTTCTAAGACTACTGCTTTGATTTTTTCGTTTTTAGCTGCAGATTCTAATTGTGATATAATGTCGTCGGAAAACGTATCTGGTGAAAAACTATCTGAACCTGAGTAAATTGTTCCAGTAATTGGGATTATAAATATTTCATCTCTGAGGTCTTCAGTTGGTCCTGAGAAAATTGCGATTATTGTAATAATTGCTACAGTATATCCGAAGAACCTTATTGCCTTTTTCCACCAAGTGTCATTGAACGGGTTTCTGTGCTTGAAAAACATGTATTGATATGTATACTGTGATATATAAGAGTTGCTCAATCCTAACTGTTTTAAACTCAGATTTTGGATGTTTTTTATGCAAGCATTAATTCAAGAATTAGTTGAAACTAAGAAGCTAACTAAGAACAAAGTTGAATCCATTAAACGGAAATATGTTAGAAATGGTACGCTTGAAACCTTTCCATTGAATGTGCATATCTGGAAGGCTTGTAATGATTCTCAAAAAGAAAAACTTCGAATGGTTTTGAATACTAAACCGACCAGAAGTATGGCAGGAGTTTCAATTATTGCAATTATGCCTAAACCAAATGGTTGTCCTGCAAGATGTACTTTCTGTCCTGAAGGGAAGAATGCTCCAAAGAGTTATACTGGTTTTGAGCCTTCAACAATGCGTTCAATCAGAAATAATTATGATGCTTACAAAACGGTTAGTGAAAGAGTTGCAGCTTTGAAGCGGACTGGTCACTTGACTGACAAGAATGAAATTATTATTCAAGGTGGAACTTTTCCATCTTAT
>CAZYQG010000016.1:0-9184 GCA_964649785.1 Candidatus Woesearchaeota archaeon
GGAAGTGGCGATAATCGCTAAGTTCACTGGAAAGCTTTATAAATGAAACTTCTCAGTTTTAGGTATGGTTTCACCTATTCAAATTGATGCACCAGAAATACATATACCAAAGCCAAAAGAATGGCCGGGCTTGATGCAAAGAAAGCTTCGAGAGTATAAGCGAGTGCTATCTATTACAAAGAAACCATCGATGGATGAGTTCAAAGCTATTGTTAAAGTAACTGGCTTAGGAATGGCAGTCATTGGCCTAATTGGGTTTGTGATTTTCATGATCGTCCAAGGAATGGGAAACTTAGGAATATGACAATATTTACAATACGAACAGCAATTGGAAGAGAAGAACAAGTAGTTGATTTTCTATCGACTAACGCAGAAAAATCTGATGGAATTCATGCTATCTTGAGTCCACACGGAGTTGTAGGATATATCTTTATTGAAGCAGATTCAGTTACTGATGTTCAACATGTTTCATATAGAGTGCCTTATGTTCGAGGAGTTTTAACAAAACCAGTTACAATTGATGCTATTGATCACTTGATTGAATTCAAACCAGAAAATGTGGATATTCAACTTGGAGATACTGTCGAAATTATCGGCGGTCCATTCAAAGGTGAACGAGGAAGAGTTACTAGACTTAAGACTGAAAAATCTGAAGTTATTGTTGAGTTACTTGAAGCAGCTGTACCTATTCCGATAACTTTAAATCTTGACTCAGTAAAAGTCGTTGGTAAGGAGAATCGAGAATAATGGCAGAAACAATTGAGTTACAAGTTAAAGGCGGACAAGCATCTGGCGGTCCACCATTAGGTCCAAAATTAGGACCAACTGGAATTAATATTCAAGATGTAGTTGGAGCAATCAATGAAAAAACTGCTGCAATGAAAGGCATGAGTGTACCAGTTAAAGTTCACATTAATACTGATGACAAATCTTTTGAGATTGAAATCGGAACACCTCCAACAGCAGGTCTAATTCTTAAAGAGCTAGGAATCCAAAAAGGTTCAGGAGCTCCAGGAACAGAATTCGTTGCTGATATGACTATTGAACAAGCATTGAATGTTGCAGATATTAAATTTTCAGGAATTTTAGCAAAATCAAGAAAAGCAGCGCTGAAAGAAGTTATTGGAGTTTGCAATGCAATGGGAGTCAAAGTTAATGGTGAAGAACCTGACAAAGCTTCTAAACTAATTGGCGAAGGCAAGTGGGATAATTTAATTCCTGCTAAGTAATTCTCTAAGATTATCACAACCACCAATAAATTTTCCATCCAATAAAATTATTGGAACTGTTTGATGTTTATATTTGTCTTTAATTTTTTGAAGTTCATCTGGTTTATCATCCATAATATGTTCTTCAAATTCAATATTATTTTTGATTAGAATTTTTTTAGCATCCTTACAAAACGGGCAAAAACTCCAAGTCCAAATTTCTGCTTTCATTTTCTTTTGAATTTCCTCAAGTCCTTCCTCAATCTTTTCCACGTTGAAAACAATTCTTCAACAGCTTCAGGAATTGGTTGAACTTTAATTTTTGGGACAGGTGTATTTAACTTCTTACTCATTTCTCGCATTTCTTTTATGAATCTAGCAATTGTTTTCGGTAAATGTTCTTTCTGAGATTTCAATATTTTTGCAGCATCAGAAATTTCTTCAAGAGTAACAGTTCCAGATCTTGCTCCAAATGCCGAAAGTATTTCTGAACCAAGTCTTTTTTCTTCCTCTTCAAGTTGTTTTGCAATATCTCCAGAAACGTATGATATTCTAATTACTCCGTCCTGAATTCTTTTTGAACCTAGAAGTTTTATTTGACCAATTTCTTTAGTATTATCTAGATGAGTTCCACCACATGCTTGTGCATCAAAACCTTTAACGTGAACAACTCTAACTTCTCCGCCCGGAACGAACCCACCCTGATATAATGTAAATCCAAATCTTTTTTCTGCTAAATCCTTTGATAGGATTTCCTTTTCTACAACAATTTTATTTTGAACTGCTTTGTTTGCAACCTTTTCTATTTTCTTAAGTTGTTTACTTGTCAAGGAATCAAAATGAGTAATATCCAATCTTCCCCGCTCTTCGTTTACATCTGAACCTGCTTGCCAAATGTGTTTCCCAAGAACTTTACGTGCTGCACCACCAATTACGTGTGTTGCAGTATGATGTTTCATTGTGTTTGTTCGACGTTCATCATCAATTCTACCAATTACTTCATCACCTTCCTTGAAATCAATATTTTCAACCTCGTGCATAATATATGGACCTTGATTGAAAGTATTTACAACACGATTCATGTTTAATGAACCACTGTCAAAATTTTGTCCACCGCTTGTTGCGTAGAATAATGTTTTGTCAAGTATTACATATCGATTATCGATTATCTTGAGAACCTTTGCATCAAATTCTCTTGCGCGTTCATCTAACCAGAACAGTTTTGTTGTTTGAGGAAGTCCATCAAAAGTTAGGTCTTGTTCTTCTTCAAGTTTTGGTGCGCTTCTTTTTTCGTGCCGCGATGCTACTTTCAGATAGAAGTCTGATGGAACCTTTATTTTTCCTTTTGATGCTTCAGACAATTCTTCCGGTGTAATTCCTTTAGAATCATATAACTCAAGTAATTTATTTTCATCAACAGTTGTTTTAATTATATTTGAGATTATTCTTTTGCTTACGATTTTTGATTGAGTATATTTTCTTTCTTCAGCCTTAAGAATCTCTTGAACGGACTTTACACTTTTTGATAGTTCAGGATACTGTGGTTTCAATTCTTTAGCATGAAGTTCAATGAGTTTTGAATAATCAAGTTTTACATTATACTTGTTTGCGAAATCCATACTTCTACGATAAATACTTCTGAGATTATAACCTCCGCCGGAATTTGAAGGTAGTGCTCCATCTGCTAATGCGAATAATAATGTTCTAGAGTGATCTGCAATTGCGTATAGTGAAGAGATAGGATATATTTCTTCTTTTAATTTGTTTTTAGAATAGCCAATTTTTCTTGCCGTACTTGCCCACATTTTTTCTATGTCATTAACTTCATCAACATTAAGATTTCCTGAAACTGGAACGAACTTTGTCCATAAATCCATATCGGGTTTTCTTCCAGATTGTTTGTAAAGATATTTTACAGTTTGAGGCATTGTCAGTTCAAAATTTATTGGTTTTCCTGAAGTCAACCAAGGATAACGTTCTTGTCCTGAACCCATATCAAGTACATTTATATCCAAATCTTTGTAACCAGTTGGAGTAACTTTGTAAGTCATGTAAACTTGATTTCCAAGTTCGACTCCGCGAGAAAAATACTCTAATGATACGCCAAGATTTCCACCTCCACCCCACTGATCTTCATGAAATTGGATTTCATTTAATGGAAGTTTTACTCCTTTTGTTAACCAAGTAATTATATCTGAAAGATATTTTTCTTTATCATAATTTTCCGGAGATTGAAATGTATGTTGACCTAGATGAAAGTGTGTTGAATAATGTCTTCCAGTAATTCCGACATTGTCAATGTCATTAAATCTTAAGGACGGTTGAGACATTACTAGAGGATTTGCAGGAGGACTAACTACTCCACCAACTACGAAAGGTTGAAATGCATAAATTGAAGCTTGAGTAAACCACGTATCATCTCTCCAGCGCGCAACTGTAGGATATCGTTTAATTGGTGAATATCCCAGACCTTTCATTGTTGAAGCGAATTTATCCCAAGTTTCTAAATAACCAATTTTTGATTTTGTTGGAGAATCATTTATGAAAGAATAACCGCCACTACATTCTGGCTCCCCACAAGTTTTCCTAGGGACTGTTGACCAGAAAAAAGTATCACATTTAGAACATTTAGATCTATTAAATCCATTATCTTTTAGAACTTGAATCGGATAAAATTTCTCAGGATTTTTGCTTGCTTGCTTTTTCAAGTCTAGCTTTAATGCTTTTAGGCTCATGAATAATACTAGATGGAGAATTTATTAAGAGTTTGTATTATTTTTTCATCAAACCTTTTTGAAGTTTCAAAATATCATCTTTGCTTAATTTCTTACCTGTTTTCAAAGCTTCTTTAACATCAACCTTCATCTTTGCTTCATTTTTATTGAAGATTTCCATTGCAGATTTCCTTGCACTTTCAGGAAGTTTAGACATGTCTCTTAGAACTCCACCAAGTTTTGCATTCATTATATTGATTTGATCTTTTAGACCATTTAGAACAAGTTTAGAAACATTTCTTTGTCTTTTAATTGTTGTAATTTCTTTAGATAGAACTGTGAGTCTATCAAAGATTTGACTTGATTCTTTTGCAAGAGTTTGAATTTTATCATGAAATGAATCTGCTTCTTTCTTTACTAATTTAGTTCGTTCTTTGACTTGTTCAAATTCAACAGAAGGTTTTTGTGAATCTTGATGATCTTTTATAGTTTTTTTCAAAGACTTAATTTTCTTCATTATATTTTTCTCTTTGGTCATACTAACTGCACCAGTTTGAATTTGGTAGTCTAGTTGTTGAATTTCTGCTAAAATTTTTTCCTTGTTGAGTTTTGGAGTTTTACCTCTACTTTTTTTGTGCTGAACCTTTAGATGTTTAAGTTTTTTCAGACCTTCACGAACTTCTTTGTTTTTATTGTTTCGCTGTTTTTTCAAAGACGACAATTCTTTTTCAATCTCTTTTTTGCGAGCATTCAAATCGACTGCTTCTTTGATTAATTTGTTAAGAACTCCACCAAGTTTTGTTTTTTCCCTATATTTTTTCTCTTTCTTGCTACCCAGATCTCTAAGAGATCCAGTGAGTTCCTTTGCCTGTGTTTTTAATATTTTTGCATCCATTTATATCCTCCTTGGATTGAGGTAATCGAGTTAATACATTATTCGGTTTTAACCGAACAATGCACCAAGACCTTCGGAGACGTCTTCTTCAGAAGCTTCTGCTGTTTCTTCTTTTGCTTCTGCTGGACTTTCTTGAGCTGCGTCTGCGCTAGCTGCTGGAGCTGCACTTGCACTTGCACTTGCCAGTTGAGTTTCTTCAATTACTTTATTGATATCAACATCGGCAAGAGCTGCGGCAGTTGCCTTAACTCTAGCTTCATCAACGCTTACACCAGCTGCAGATAAAGTCTTTGTAAGTGCGTCAGCACTAACGTCTTTTCCTGCCTTGTTCAATAACATTGCTGCATATACGTATTCCATTTTTTATTCCTTATCAGATTGATTATCTGAAGATGATTCCTCTTCTTGAGGCGTTTCTGATTCAGCAGTCTCAGCTGCTTCTTTTGATTCGGTTTCTTCTACTTTATCTTCTTTTTGGTCTTCTACTGGAAGAGCTCCAACTTTATCTTTTAATGCTGAAGCTTCTGCATCAGCTTTTGATAGTACCAAATCCTTTACTTTGTCTGTAAGAATTCCTTGTGAATAAGCAAGTTTCATTGCATCCATTTCTGCATTTCGAAGCATAATTTCTGCAGTTTCTTTGTTGATTAATCCAGTTCCAACTGCAAGTTTCAATGCGTCAATATGTAATGATTTAATTTGAGCGATTAATTCATCTGAATCTACATCTAATTCAGATCTCATAAAGATTGTACCATCTTCTAATGCTGCAACTAAATTTAATCCAATCTTCATTGGTTTAATATCTAGTCTTTCTAGTAATGCTGCAAGTTGTGCTGAAATAATATCACCTTCTTTTGCAACTTCTGAATCCGCTTTAATCTCAATTTTTCCTGCATTAATTCCCGCTTTGATACCAACATCACCAAGTTCTCCAAGGATTGGACCTGGAGCAAAGTTAGTCATTCCTGCTGGAACAATAATATTGAAAGGTGCTTCTTGTCCGCCCTTTGCAGCTGAAGGAGACATGTTAGATTTTAATAGTGCCCATAATGAAAATGCATCTAATTCTGAAGTTATAATTGCAGGCATTCCTTTGAAGTGTTGGATAAGCTCTGCTGCTTTATCTCTTCCTGAACTTTCTAATGCTCTAGACATTAGAGTTTTTCGAGACATAAGAATATTCACCTTTGGGTCGATTTTTTCTTTGATAACTTGAAGTTGTCGTGATGGAAGATCTTTCATGTTAAGAACTGCAACAGTATTTGCACCTTTAATGTTTTCAGCCATGGATTTGATTAACTCTTTCTTCCAACTTGCTGCCTTTGTTTTGTATGCTGTTTCTGCCATTATATGTTCACCTTCTTTGACATTGTAGATTTTACGTAGACTTTGCCTAGATTATTTCTTCCGTTTGGTAAAGCGTGTTCAACTGCACCTACAACTTTGATTATGTTTGCTGCCAATTCTTCATCCTTTTGATCTTCATAACCAATAGAACATTGGAATACTGGTGCTTTGTTTGCCACCAATCTCACTGTGTCTCTTAATTTTGTTACAATAGGTTCTAAGTTTGCCTTTGGTGGAACAATTGCTCCAGCCCTTGGACTTGGCATGCGATTGATTGGACCGAAATATCGACCGAAAACTTGAGCGATTTGCGGCATCATATCTGCTTGAGCTATGAAATAATCAAATTCTCGAGCAAGTTTTTTAATTTCTCGAGGTTTCTTCCATTTTTCGAAATTAGAAGATAAAATAACTTTGTCAGCTGCCTTTGCACCTGCTTCAGATTCGTTACCAACTAAAGCACAAATTTTAGCTTTCTTAGTTTTTCCTGAAGGAAGTCTGACAAATTCTTCAATTTTACCTTGTTTGTTCATGTCAATATCTTTCAGAGTAATTATAATATCAATAGATTGTGAGAAATTTCTCTTAGAAGTAATTTTTCTTAATTCTGTTAATGAGTTTTTGATAGATTGTTCATCCATTTCGCTTACGCTCCTACCTAAGTAGTAATATGAGCTATTTATTTGGATTTATAAAGATTGTTATTCGATTAAGGTCTCATTGAGTAACTTAATGAATCTAAGTACTTTGTACCGGATTCAGTAACAACTTTGTAAAATGGTAAATATGTGAGCTTTTTTGCACGAACTTCGAGCCCCTTTGATTTCAAAAATTCTACAACCTTACTTTCAGGAATTTTTGGAGGTCGTTTCTCTCCTTGAAGATTGAGATATTTTGGTTTTAGTATGAAGTTTAGATTTTTTGGATTAAATGAGGCGCTTTTTTCTGAAATTATTTTATTCTCAACGCTAATTGAACCTTGCCTAACTAGAGATTTTAGAATGCCATCAACTTCACTGAAACTTAATCCCGATTTTACAAATACTTCGGAAAGAGGAGTTTTAGGTTTCTCCTTAATCAAATTCATAATTTTCTGCTGATTTCCTGAAAGTGACGGAGCTGCACCACCAAGACTAATTCTTTTTAGTGAACGATTTAGATGAAGTGCGCTGAATTTTTCAAGATCAAAAACCAAATGATAATTGTTTCCTGATTTTTCACAAATTGTACTCAATACTGGTTTCATTACGAAAGATACAGATTTGATTGGAGATTTTTCAATAGTTTCAATTTCCTTCTTCGAAATCCGAGGTTCAAATATACTTAATTGAGAAACTGTTGCAGCAGGTTGAGGTGTGCTTCTTGCGACTGAAGTTTGTTGATTTCTTGCAGGCACTTGAACAGTTACTTGTCTTCCCTCTTTTGAGAAATCTGCGCGCTTTGCTTCAGAAATATCAAATGATTTAGAAGTCCCACCATGAAGCGACTTTCTTACACGAATGTCTACGAAGATTGGAAAATCTGTTGCTCCAATCACCATCGCTTTTCCAATTGGAAGATTCCTAATCTCGCTCTCAGCTTCAGAAGTTACTCCCTCAAAAGAACGAGAAATGGCTGCTAAGTCAGAAGGATTTGTAACTTGTAATGCAATTTGACTACTACATTGAGATAAAACAGACTTGTCAACTCTTGCAGGTCTTTTAGAGATTATACATACACCAAGACCGAATTTACGACCTTCTGATGCAATTGTCCTTATTATTTTTGATGATTTTGCTTCTCCAAAACCTCGCTCAGGACAATAGTTGTGTGCTTCATCAATAATCAAAAATCCCGGAGGAATTTGTTCCATTTTTCTATCTTCAAACATATTTGTCAGAAGACTTCTTGTAACAATTTCTTGAAGTTCTTGAGATGCTCCTTTGAAATTTATTATTGTTAACTGTCCTGGTTTAACAATTTCATTAATCGGAGTTGCATTATGACTGAACAACCCACTTTGCTCAAGTTGTTGTATTCCTCCAATAAGTCTCCACTTTGCTGTGGATTCTGCAATTTCAAGCTCTTTGATCAATTCGTCAAATTCAAATCTACCTTTCCTTTCTACTAGATCATTTATGACATTGTATAATAATCCTCGCTGAGCATCTGTTGCTTTGAACGGAAGAGTTTCAGTTAATGTGAAGGGATCGTTTGGAATCTTCAGACGAATCTGGTGCGCATCAATATTTATTGAAGTGTTAACTGCGAACTCCATAAGTTTGTCACCATATGATTTGGCCTGAATACCATAATGCTCGAAATAATCTGTTTCTTTTTTGTTGTTGTTTGGACTTTTTATTGAAGAATATTCTCCGTGAGGATCAATAATTACAACTGGAACCCCCATGTCTAAAATTTCTTCAAGAATTACTCCAACAGCATAAGATTTACCCGCCCCAGATTTTGCTAAAACTGCTAAATGTTTTGTTATCAGCTTTTTTGGGTCAAGAAAAGCTTTGATTGCTTTTCCTTGAAGGCGACCTAAATATACACCATTCATTCTTAAATCTAATATACTCTTAATTAGATTGTCTTCAGCGATAGATACTTCAGTTCCTGGCGCAAAAGGTGTTCTTGGTTGTCGTAAAAATCCTCGTTCAGTTCTGTGACCGATAATTGCACAACTCGCATAAGTCATATTATCTACTTTCTCAACTTCTACCACTTGATTTAAAACTGGACCAACTTCTGGATGATTAACTTCAACATAATCCCATTTATTTACAAGACTTTTTACTAAGAATTTGAAACTTGTAGTTGATGTTCTACCTGAAACAGTACCGATGGCTTCCATGTGTAATTTTTTTAATAGTTATATAAAAGCGTGTGTATGGAAAATTGGTTATTTACAGTACAAACAGTTTAATAATCTTAAAATAATATTTTTACATGATTAAAGTATTGGTCTTTGATTTTTCAGGAGTATTATATGGTTCAAGATTTGAAATGCTCACAAAATCACTTATTGATATTGT
>CAZYQG010000017.1:0-8827 GCA_964649785.1 Candidatus Woesearchaeota archaeon
GTTGAATTATACACGAAAGAATTGCCTGCTGAAGGAACTTTAAGGATCATGCCAAAAGCAGGACTTTTAGATTATGCTCAAATAATTGGGTGTGATGTAAATGACGAAATGAGTAAACAAGATATTGTAGATACAATAAGTAATAATTATTCTGGCCTTGAAAAAGATGTAATAGTTGTGCCAGATAGATCTGAACAAATTAAGTTCATTAATCGACAAAAAAGTAAACTTGGAATTCTTGAAAATGATCTGGATGCACGAGAAGAAAAATGTATTGATTTGGAAAGTGAACTTCAAGAAAGAGAAGAAACTATTGAGTCTGAGGAACAGAGAGTGAAATTAGCAAGATTCTATGGAAGAATGTATTGGTTGATTGGCGGAGCAACTTTAGCAGGCGCTGCAGCATACGGCGAATACACTGGAATAACTGATTTTGTTGATTTTACTAATTTACGAGGATAAATTCATATTCGAAATTGGGGCGCTTGCGTCCCTCTTTCTCCGATTTTTGAAAATTGATTGAGCATAAGACTTTTAAACTATGTTTAATCAGTTGGATTACCTGGTCCGGTAGCGTAGCCTGGTTAGCGCGCACGACTGATAATCGTGAGGTCGCAAGTTCAAATCTTGCCCGGACCACTCACTTCTAAAATGAAAGAACTCTTAAATTGGAGTGCTAATAAATTAGTATGCTTGAATATTTGAGTCAGTTTGATCCTAAATCTGTTTCAATAGGAATAATTATTTTTTCAATTGTTCTTGCAATTCTTATGCGAAGATTTTTGAAAGTTGTTGGTAATTTTGCAGCAAATACTAAAACACAAGTTGATGAAATTATACTTGGAAATATTCGTGCACCAATTCAAGTTTTAATTATTACTTTCGGATTCTTTTTTGCAGTTAAATATTCTCAACCAGATTTTACGGTTGGAACTGTTACCGTTCTTCAGATATTTTCAATTCTATGGATTATTGCAATAACCTTTCTTGTTTCAAGAATTATCAAATCACTTTTTGAAGTATATACTTATGAACTCAAGTCAAAGTTACGTCGAAAAGTTGATGATACACTATTTAATTTTTCTCGGAAGTTGATTAATTTCTCAGTTTATATTATCGCTTTATCTATTATTTTGAAGCAGTTTGGAGTTGAAATTACGCCTTTATTGGCCGGATTGGGAATTGCAGGTATTGCAGTTGCAATGGCTTTGAAAGATACTCTTTCTAATTTCTTATCAGCGATTTATATTACAGCAGATAGACCGATGAAGCTTGGAGATTATGTTGAACTGGACGCTAATACTGCGGGATATGTTGTAGACATTGGCTGGCGCTCTACAAGATTGAGAACTTGGGATCACAATTATTTAATCTTACCAAATTCAAAGATTGCGGAATCTGTTTTTAGAAATTACAATGCACCTAAAACTGAAATGACTACTTTAGTTTCTTGTGGAGTTTCATATGATTCTGATTTGAAGAAGGTAGAGAAAGTTGCATTGGCAGTAGCAAAAAAGGTTCAAAAGTCAGTAGATGGTACTATTAAAGAATACGAACCAAGTTTGAGATTTAGAGAGTTTGCAGATAGTGCAATAACTTTTACTGTGAGTTTGAGAGTTAAAAACCGAGAGAGCCGTAGCAGAGTTGTACACGAATTTATTAAGGCTTTGAAAGTTCGTTTTGACAAGGAGAAGATTGAGATTCCGTTCCCACAGCGAGATATTTACATGCGGAAGGGATAGTTTTTTATTAACTCATGCATATTAATTTCTATGCGAAGTGGTTGTCTCTTCTTATTCTAAAGAACACTTTCTCTAGACATAATTATTTAAATCTTAAGGCGGTTGTATTGATATGACCAATTTGAGTAAACTTGCTGAAATGCTACAGGATTCTGAAATTATTATTTTGAAGAGTTTAGCAAAGCGAGAACTAGTTGATGCTCATAAAGATTTGACTAAATCAGAATTTTATCGAAGCGCAATGTATCTTGAGAATAAGAAATTAGTTGATATTATTCGTGCTGAAAAGCAAGTTTTGGTTCTTGATCGGAACGGTAAGACTGCTTTGGAAGTTGGTTTACCTGAATTACGATTGCTTGAAATGCTTCGAAAAGAAAGTTTATCTTTGATCGAGGCGGAAAAACGATTGGGATCTGATGAACTTAGATTTGCGATGGGTTATAGCCGAAAGGCAGGATGGGTTACTATTGACAATGGCGGATTAAAAATTACTGCAGAAGGTCGAAAAGTGAGGTCTAGTGAAGAATCAAAATTATTGAAGAAAATTGGTAATGGTGAAATGGATTTGGATAAAGTTGGAGAGTTACAACATGCATACGTTGTTTTATCTAAAAGAAAGAAAATGATTTCGACAATTCCTCGAGTTAGCATTCATTTGAAAGGAAATGCATTAGGTTCAGAAGTGCTTAAATTCTTGCCAAAAGGTAAGCGAATTGAGCGTTTAACTCCATCTATGCTTAAATCTGGTACATGGAAGAACGCCACATTTAGACGATATGATGTTGAAGCGCCAGTCCCAACAGCAGATATAGGCAAGAAGCAATTATATTTACAATTCCTCGACGATATTCGATTAAAGATGGTTGAATTAGGTTTTGAAGAGATGGATGGACCTCTTATTGAGACACAGTTCTGGAATTTTGATGCTCTTTATCAACCTCAGAATCATCCTGCTAGAACTTGGACAGATACTTATCATTTGAATAGTCCTAAACTTGGAAGACTTCCTGAAGGAAAGATTGTTGATGCGGTTAGAGCCGCGCACGAGAATGGCGGAAAAACTGGTTCAATTGGTTGGAAGTATTCTTGGAATCGAGATATTGCAAAACAGTTAATGCCTCGAGCTCACACTACTTCAGTTTCTGCCAGAACAATGGCAGGAGATTTCAAAGTCCCCGGAAAATATTTCACAATTGGTCGAGTTTTTAGACCAGATGTTCTTGATGCAACTCATTTAATTGAATTCAATCAATTAGAATTTATGGTTGTTGATGAGAATTTGAATATGGGAAACTTGATGGGAGTTTTGAAGAAGTTTGCTGAAGAGTTTGCGGGAGCAACTAAAGTTAGATTCCTTCCAGATTATTATCCATTCACTGAACCTAGTGTTCAGATTGATGGATATTCTCCTGAATTGAGAAAGTGGGTTGAGCTTGGTGGAGCAGGAATATTCAGACCAGAGATTACTGAGAGTCTTGGAATTAGTGCACCAGTTTTAGCCGGAGCATTTGGAATAGATCGATTATTCCAGAAGAAGATTGCAAGCAAAGATATTCGAGAATTATTTAGCGATGATTTAGCTTGGTTGAAACGAAAGGAGGTAATTTTGTAATGCCAACAATTGATGTACACAAGCAAGACTTGGAAGAACTTGTAGGTAGAAAATTTACTCTTGAAGAGCTTGAAGAATCTTTGAAGTTTGTTAAGGGAGAGATTGATGGTGTCAAAGGTCATGAATTGAAGATTGATATCAAGGCAACAGACAGACCTGACCTTTGGAATGTTGAAGGAATTGCTCGTGCTCTACGTTCACATTATTCTAATAATCAAGGTATTCCGAAATATAATGTAAGTAAACCAGAGTTGACTATTAATGTATCTGAGAAAGTTAAGAAAGTTAGACCGTGTATTGCTGCGGCGATTATTCGCGATATTAAAATTGATGACGATATTTTGAAACAATTAATTCAAGCTCAAGAAAAGATTGCCGGGACGTTTGGTAGACGAAGACGAGAAGTTGCAATTGGAATTTTTAACTTAGATAAAATTGTTCCCCCGCTACTTTACACTGCAACAAAACCAGACGGACTTAAGTTTGAACCTTTAGATGGAGAACGAAAAATGACTCCAGCTGAAGTTCTTGAAATTCATCCTAAAGGAAAAGAGTTTGCACATTTAGTAAATAGTCATGATGTTTATCCAATTATTATTGATGGAGCAAATGATGTTGTCTCAATGCCGCCAATTATTAATTCAGAAAAATCAGGAAGAGTTACAAAACGAAGTAAGAATTTACTTATTGAAGTAACTGGACTTGAAATGAGAAACGTTGAGACTGCTCTAAATATTTTAGCAATGAGTCTTGCAGATCGGGGCGGAAAAATTGAACAAGTAAATATTGTTGATTCAAGAGATAATATAATTATCACTCCAACTTTTGCAGTTAAAGATTTCAAAGTTGATAAATATTTGATAAAACGAACATTTGGATTTATGCCAAGCGATAAAGAAATTAAGAGTTTGCTTGAAAGAAGCAGATATAATGTTGTTTCAGTTGACAAGAATGATGACGGTCATGTTCATATTCAATTCCCAACTTACAGACAAGACATAATGCACGCAATGGACGTAGTTGAAGATATGTTAATGGCTTATGGATTTGATAATATTGAACCCCATTATCCAGAATTCTTTACTCAAGGAGAATTGAAACCAGCTACCGTAAGAAATAGAAAACTTCGAGAAATTATGGTTGGTACGGGAGCTCAGGAAATTTCTACGTTCATTTTAACCAATAAGAAAAATCTTTTTGAAAAGATGAATTTGCCTGATGATGAAATTGTTGAAATTGCTAATCCAGTTTCAAGCAATTGGTCTGTTATGAGAAGTTGGCTTACTCCGTCTTTGGTTGAATTGTTAAGTAAGAATACTAATGTTGAATATCCTCAGAAGATTTTCGAGTTAGGACAGTGTGTCAAATTAAACACGCGTTCTCAAGTTGGAAGCGAAGATATGTGGAAGATGGCTTATTCTGAAGCCGGAAGCAAAGTAAATTTCACTCATGCTAAAACTATTTTGCAAGCCTATTCTAGAACACTTGGAAAAGAATTGAAAGTTGTTTCCAAAGATCATCCAATGTTTATTACTGGAAGATCCGGTCAAGTTTATTTAGATGGAACTGCGGTCGGAATTATTGGAGAGTTACATCCACAAGTTTTGAACAATTGGAAAATTGAAGTCCCTGTCGTAGTTTGGGAAATTGAAATTAGATAGTTAATAATTTCTTAGCTTTAGTTCTACCTATTGCCAAAATAAATGGTGCGAGTCTTGGACCTGCTGTTTTGTTGATTAGGATTTTGTAAATTGGTTGGAAGAAATCCTTTGCACCTAATTCGTTCTCTTTTGTTATTCTACCAAACTCTTTGAACAGTTGTTTCTCTGTTAGGTTTTTTGAGAGAGTTTTTGTTAAAGCGCTTATTGCTGATTTTTGTTTCTCTGTTAGTTTAATTCTTGGAGTTTTTTCGTTGATCTTGAAAACATATCTTTCTGTTGCGAAATTATTAATCCAATTCCATGCACAAGTTAGAACTTGAGTATATCTGTCTTTGTCAATTTTTCGTTTCAGATTTAGGTGTTTCAAGGTTGCTTTGATATCTCCTTGGTAAATATTCATAAGTTCAACACAATGTTTGAAGGATGGTTGAATTGGCATTGTTTTTGGAACTTTATCAACTACTGACATTCTGTAAATTCTTTTGTTTTGTATTTTTTCTTTATCATTCACTTCTTCATTTCCAAATGCAACTCTTTCAGTATAGTAGAAATCTTCGTAGTGTTTGATAATTCCTTCATCCATCGGATAGAATATTTCTGTTTTTGGAGTCCTTCCTGCAAATGTATATCTTGCTAATTCGGGAATATAGAATTTTAGAACGTCACCAAGCGACTGAGCATTTCCTGCAGAGGAGGACATTTTTCCAGTTCCACCTTTCATGTTAATGAAATCATACATTACATAGTCTGGAGCGACCCAATCAAATATTTTTACTATTTCTTGTCCGACAGTGTATGAACTTCCGTAGGTTGAGTGATCTTTACCGCCAGGTTCAAAGTCAACTTTTTCATAAGACCATCTCATTGGCCAGTCGGCTTTCCAACGAAGTTTTATGTTTCCATCTTTTCTGAAATCTAAAGTCTTAGTTTTCCCTTTGTTATTTTTGTATGTGATTTTGTATTGTCCATCATAGTCAATTATTTTTGTATCATCTTTCCCAGATTCTGAATCATATATTGAAGCAGGATACCAGTCTTCAGCTAGAGGAACTTTTCTATATTTATTTAGAATTTCTGCAATCTTTTTCCTATTTTGAAATGCAGTTTTAATTCCTTTACTGTAAACTTTTTTTGGATATTGTAATCCTTGGTTGATAAATTCTGGGTTAATTCCTACAACCTTTACAGTATTTTCTAGTTCTGATTCAAGATATTGAGCATAAGATTTATGCTTGGTTCCAAAAACATTTGGAACTTGAATTACTGGTTTTCCAAGATTTTTCTTTAGAATATTTTTCTTTGGCATATTTGCCGGGACTTTTCTGAATCGATCATAATCATCCCACGAATAAATGAATCTAACTTTTGCTCCTGCATCTTTCAAAGCTCTCGCAACAATATCCGTAGTAATTATTTCTCTGAAATTCCCAAAGTGAATTGTACCTGAAGGCGTGATTCCCGAGGCAACAGTAAAAGATTTTCTTTTTCTTGATTTGATCAGTTTTTCAGCAATTTGATCTGCCCAGTACTGAGATTTCATATAGTTCGTAGCTTACGCAACTTCTTAAATTTATCTAGAAATGATCAAAGTTGCACTTGAATTTACTCCAGGAATATTTCTAACAATATCTGATACAAACTCATCCATTCTTTGAACATCTTCAGTTTCAAGCTTTGCAATTATATCCCAACTTCCGAATAATTCATGCACGAACTCGATTTCATCATGTTTCTTTAGTTCTGAATAGACGTTTCTTTCTGAACCAGTCTCAGTTCCAATTAACAGCATTGCGCTTATTTTTGACATAATACTGCGTTAGTATTTTAATATAAAAAGGGATTGATTAGTCATTATCTTTGACAACATCTTCAAGGTCTTTTATTGGAAAATATGTTCTTCCCTCGATTCGTTCCTCAAATCTGATACGGTCTTTGCAATATCTAGGAATAAAGAATCCAATCTTTCTAGCACTTAGACTGTGATTTCTCATTCTTCTTTCTGCAGTAAGATAACCTACGATTGCTGCCGAACTAACTCCTGGATTTGCGCTTACAAAATTATAAATTTCATCAATAAGTCTGTTTCTTCTGGCGTCTTTTTGTATACCCATTTGAACATATAGCGAACGAGCCTGACAGGATTTGAACCCGCGACCTACTGGTTAAGAGCCAGTCGCTCTGACCAGACTGAGCTACAGGCTCGCTGTCTAATCGTTCTAAAAGACCTTTATAAAACTTTCCAAGAGTGTTTCGCAATTATAGGAATTTTCCCATAAGGAAACCGGCGATTACACCAATAAGCAATCCTTGGATAAATTCTTTCATTCCGTATTCAATTTCTTCTCGTGTTAATTTTTTTCTCATCTGTTTTTTCCCGGTAAGATCTCTCTGAGTTCAATCGAACCTAAAATGGCTATTACTGCGCCAAGCCCCACAAATACTGGACCATGTAGTGCTTTTATCAATTCCTGTCCAGGAATTAGAATTAAATTTGAGTAAAGCATTATCAAATAGAGGCCATATCCTGCCCAAGTTAGTCCGATAAAAATCATTAAGAGTCCGATAAATTCGTGCATCTTAACGTTGTGCGAAGCCATAATTTTAAATGTATATGATTCTTTATATAATTGATTAACTCTTGATTAGTGATTACATCCTCAAGCGCAAGGTTTATAATTGGAAATTCGTGAGAAATGACATGGGGCCATGGGGTAGCTTGGTATCCTTCCTGCTTTGGGAGCAGGCGACCGCGATTCAAATTCGCGTGGCCCCATTCATGCGGGTATGGTGTAGTCTGGTATCACTCCTCCTTGCCAAGGTGGTGACCCGGGTTCAAATCCCGGTACTCGCATTCAAGAAAAATGGTAATATTGGAAATTTCGCAGGAAGAAGCAAAGAAAAGTAAAGGTGTTTATTTAGATGTTCGTAGAGATGATGAACGAGCTAAAGGACATATTGAAAATGATGTGCACATCTCTACTCAAGAATTACAAGATCGATATGAAGAACTTTCTAAAGATAAATTGATAATTGTTTATTGTGGTGGTGGAAGTCGAAGCGTTTATTCTGCTTTGTTTTTACACTCGAAAGGTTACAATGTTAAGAGTTTGATTGGCGGATACCGCCTATATAAACCAGAGTAACATATTTAAAGAACTAGAGACATTGAAACTTATGATTGAAACCCATGAATATGGAAAGTGGGCATTTCTGCTAGGAGTATTGGTTTCCCTATTCTCCACAGTTTTGACCGGCTTCCTAAGCGCAACCTCAATCATTTCAATTCTGTTTATTTTAGGATTGATTGTAGGACTCTTGAATGTTTCACGTGAAAACTCTGTTACATTCTTGATGGGTGTTGTTGTTTTGTTACTTTTAGGAGTCGGTGGAGTAAGCACTTTATCACAAATCGCACTTCTTGGAGTTACAGCAGCTTATGTAACAACAGCACTTGGTAGCTTTATTGCATTTGTTGGTGCAGCTGGATTAGTTGTAGCAGTTCGTGCAGTATTGGATACTAACGAAGGCTTAGGAAAACTTGGAATTCGAAGACGGAAGTAGAAATACTTTCGTTCTTTTCTTTTTTAAATTTTAGAAAATAAATGCTTACCTTTCTTTACTTTTGTTCCAGATTTTATTGGGACTGATTTTATTAATGGAACTTTCTTGAGTCCGATTTGCTTAGCAATTTCTTCTGAAGCATTTGGAATAATTGGATAAGTCAATGCTGAAATTAATCTCAAACTTTCTGCAAGATTGTAAAGTACTTTTTCTTTTTTCTTTCCCTCAAGAGTCCAAGGTTTTGTTTTGTC
>CAZYQG010000018.1:0-8189 GCA_964649785.1 Candidatus Woesearchaeota archaeon
TCAGCTAAAGCATCAATACCGTTGTTTACAGACAGAAGATAATCTATTAATGCCGGATTTTTAATCGATATTCCCTTGAATTGAAATACTTCTTCCTCAAGAGTTAGTCCTCCTTGATTATTAATCATAATTTTGAAATCATCAAAATGCTCAGCTCTAATTTTAATCTTCCAATAGGGGGGTTCAGAATGAGTATGCGAATTTACATTATCTTTCCCAAATTCAGAATACAAACTATTTCTTATGCTAGCAAGACCTTCGCTTCCACCATTGGCGTGTTGGCCAAAGATATTTGTATCTCCAATAACTCTAACTTCATAATAAAATTCATTTGAACTAACAGTATCTTGAGGTTTGCCCATACATTTCTCGAAATTTTCAGCTTTAAAAAAATACCTAAATTACAGCATCCCGGCATCCTTTTCAGCTTTAACTTCTTCGTCTAAATAAACACGACTTCCTGTTGTTCCTTTCTGGCCTTTATATTTTCCTGAATAAGGCTTATCCGCCGGCTTATCCAATTTAGAAAACACTAATTGACAAATACGTCTCCCAGCATCAACTCGAATCGGAACTTGATTTGCATTAAACAATTCAAGAGTAATTTGACCCTCAAATCCTGGATCAATCCAACCAGCATTCTGAACAAACAAACCCATTCTACCAATTGAACTTCGCCCCTCAACAAAAGCAACTAAATCATTTGGAATTTTAATCCTTTCACGAGTTGTAGCCAAGATAAAAGATTTAGGTGGAATTACAATAGATCCCGATTCAATTTTACGATACTTAATCTCATCAGTCATAGAGATAGATTCTTTCATAAAATCATCAACTACTAAAAAATTAGAATCTAAAGTCAAATCAACAGAAGCAGGTTGAATTTGATTATCCTCAATAGGATCAATAACTATTTTACCAGAATCCAGATATTCCTTAATTGTTCTGTCAGACAGAGTCATATCTAAAAAGTTCATAAAAACTATAAAAGAATTTATTTAACCAAAACAGCATTTACAATGTTGTCTTTTGAAGGTCTTGAAGTTACTCTGGCCTTTCCAGCAGCAGTATCAATAATTGAACCCATCGTTACAACATTTTGCCGAACAAAGTGTCGACTTGCTGGATTCTCTAAAACAGTCTTTATTTTAACCTTCTTAGTCTTCTTTCCATCACTAACATTTGCATAAGTTGCTCCAACTAATGATGTAATTTTATTTCCACCACGAACTCGTCTAAGTTTAGATTTAAGTTCCTCAGTGATTTTTGTAAGAATTGGTTGACCCATCATATCACGAACTTTCTTTTTACGATACATCTTACTATATCGTCCACCTGTTGCTTTTCTTCGTGATCTGACATTAGATTGCGCCATAAAACTAACTATAGAAAAGGGTTTAAATACGTTTCCATTAATACTCAATCATGGAACGACCATTAGACGCATTAAACGCACTTAAAGGAAAAGAAGTAAATGTCTTGCTTAAAGACGGAACAAAACTGAAAGGAAAGTTAGAAGCTTTTGATATCCACACAAATATCGTATTGAGTGAAACAACTTCCGGAACTGACAAAATTGGCCAAATCTTCGTACGAGGAGATATGGTGACTTACATCAATTAGATAATTTTTTAAAGAAAACAAATAACTCATACCATGTCAAAAGGAACACCAAGTAAAGGTAAGCGTTCAGGAAAAAAGACACACGTAATTTGTAGACGTTGTGGTCAACACACTTATCACGCACAACACAAAGAATGTGCATCCTGTGGATTTGGAAAAACTAAAACTATTCGAAGATTTTCTTGGCAAGCTAAAAGAAAATTCGGGTTCATGAAAGGTGTAAATCTATCAAAACTTGCTCAAAAGTCCCTTCGAGGAAGAGCTTCAAGCGCAAAGCGGAAACACAACAAATAGAAGAACTTTTAAGGCCAATAAATTAGCCAAATTATGGAAACAGCAACAAATATTGCAGTAATTGGAGATATTCACGGACATATTCCTAATCTAGAACGAGCAATGCAAGATATAGAAAATAACAAATATGATATTGATTTACTAGTATTAAATGGTGATTATTCGCCTTATGGAGAGCATAGCGTTAACGAACTAATGGTAATAAATTATGACTCCTTGACGCGAGTTGCTGAAAGTGGAATTCCAACACTATGTATTCCGGGAAGTCATGAGCCTCCCTTTTTCAATGAATTATCTACACTAGTTGCAGAAAAATACAATAATTTCACAACAGTATTAGATACAGGAAAAGGATATATTATTAAAATAGGAAATATAGAAATTGAACTACATCCAGGTTCAGTACAACAATCTCGACACGGACACCCAAGCCTTAATGGAGCATTTCCAACAAATTATGAATTTGAAGATTTAATTCCGGGTTCAAACAGAGTTTTATTTACTCACGATCCTCCAAAATGTGAAACTGAACTAGGAATTGACAGGTCCGATTATACCTTTATTGAAGGAATGGGACTAGAGCCAGGGCCAAGCAATGCTGGGCATAAATCAATAAGATCAAAGATTTTTGATGAAGATATACGTGTAAGTATAAATGGTCATATTCACGAAGCTGGAGGAAGAGCTGTTGATTTAAGAAACGGTGAAACTGTTCTTGAACAACAATACAAACACGATAGATTGAATTTAAACCACGGTGCTCTACTGAACGGAATATATTCAGTAGTTGAAGTTTTCTCAGAACCAGAAGAAATTACTGGAGCAAAATTCGAAGTTAGAAAAGTTGCTTAAGGTTCAACCTCAAAATAAAATTCTCCAATTTTCTTATTCTTAAAGAAAGCTTGAATCTGCGCATAAATCTTATTCCAATTTTCTTCATCCAATTCTATATCTCCGTTAAAGAATATTTTCATGTCAAAACCTCCTGAATTCTCAAAGCCTCTTCAAGCATTGGCAAATATTCTTCACTAACACTTTTTCTTAATCTAATTCCCTCACCGACTCCCGCCAACATTGCATCAATAGTTTGGTCTGCCCAAACTCTCAAGTCACTTGGTATTTCTGAAACAGCACTAACTACATCCTCAAGCAAAACCACTTTCTGTTTTCTATCTCCGCTCAAATATTCCCTGGCCGCATTTCTTCCTCCACGAACACAAATTTTCCTGATTGCGCTAGAAGAATAACCTTCAGTCATTCCAGCCAAAGTTGAAAGTTCATCATCTTTCAAATTGGAATACAAATCAAATGTGGATTTACGAGACTCAAAATCAGGAGCTCCAACAAATATCTTTTCCTCAAGTCTTCCACTTCTCAAAATCGCAGCATCAATTTCCCACGGCAAATTACTTGCAGCAATAACCATTGCTTGGGTTCCATCTAACATATTCCAACCTTCTAAAAGTGAATTTACAACCTTTCTTGCAATCTGACCAGAATTAGTTCTCTTTCCAGCAAGACCTTCAATTTCATCAATAAATCCAATACTCGGTTCATTATGTTGTAACGTTTCAAAGAACGCATTAATCAATCTTGAATTGTCTCCAACATATCTGTGTTCAAGATTTGCACCACCTGCAACATAGAAATTAACATCTTGTCCACTTCGCATCTGTGCTTCACCAGCTAAACTCTTTGCTATGAAAGTCTTTCCACATCCGGGAGGACCATAGAGTAAAACACTATTGCTCTCAAGTCCAGCCAATTCATCCATCACCTCCGGATAAATCAAAGGCCAAATAACATTTTCAGTTAATTTATTTTTCAAATCATTCATTCCAGCAACACGAGAAAAATCTCCATCATGCTCTTCAGGGATAAATTCAGAAGCATAATCAACGTCAGAAATTCCTGCGCTCCTTCTAGTTTTTTTAGAAGAAGCCACAGGAGTTTCAACAGCCGGGATGGGTAAATCTGGAACTAATGTTCTGATTTGGTTTTCAATGAACTCCAAATCATCGACATCCCCAGACTGAAGTTTTAAGTCGTAGGCAACCAGATAAGCTTCAGCAGCAGCAATGGAATCTCCAGACTCCATATGCTTTCTTGCTACTTTGATAGAGGATAAATAGGGACTAACCATTTATACTCCCACAGCTCTCGCTTTGCTCACAAGGTTTTCCAAGTCTGAACTCTTTTTTGTAGCCGTAGCCCTTGCAGAATCTTCTGCACGATTTTGTAACTGGTATTGATCAAATAATACATCAACTTCAGAGTCATATATATTTGAATCAATCGCAGTTCTATCAATCTCTCTTTCAAGTTCTAATTTAGATTCGTGCTCTCCCAATGCGCTTAAAGCATTTCTGTGTGCACCGTAATCTAACAAAACATCCATAGATTTCAAAACTTTTGCAGCATTGTCATAAACCGGAGTCAAATCAAATCGCTCTCTATCATGTCCTTCAATTTGCATTCTTCCAATACACATATCCAAAGTTACCAAATGAAGTTCATGATCTTCCCTTGATTTTTCAAGTTTAATCTTTTCAGCAATATATCTCTTTGCAACACGATCATTGGTCCCAATATAATCTGCAATCTTCGATTCACAGTTAGTTAAGAGTTTATTATGTCTCTCAATTCGAATCTTCATTTCCTGAATACCTTTTGCAGTATCGTGAATAAGTTGAGATCGATCGGGTTCATCTGAAATAACTCGATCAAGACCTAAATCTCCAACATAATTTGGTTCAGAAAGAGTTAATTTATCTATCCAACCCGAGTTCCCTTTTTTCATCATTTTAATAGTGTCTTTACATTCACTATTCAGTACTGCTACACGGCCATTGTAATGCCTCTTAATGTCTTACTTTGCTTTTCGTCTATCGTTCCATCCCATTTTTTCCTCAAGACCTTCCATAACATCATCACCGGATTTTGCAATATTGTAGATATTACAAACTACGCCAATACCACGTAATGCAGTTACCCATGTCGGTGTCACTAGATCCATGAGATTACAACGCACTGCTAATATAATAATGAGAATTCTATCAGTCTGCTGAAAAACAATTCAGCTATGATGAGGAAATCTTTATATTAGATAACACACATAAAAAAGCGTGGCGCGCAAAGGATTATTGTTAGTAACATTACTTTTAGTAACACTTACAAGCTCATTTGCTCTTTCACCAGTTTTGATGGATGCTGAAGCTACTGACTCAGAGATTTCATCCAACGAAGCAGCAACATTCAAAATAACTTTAATCAATAACCAAAACTACAGAGACACATTAAGATTAAGTGCACCACAATCAAAGTGGGACGTAACTTTCTCAGATCATTTTGTTGAAGTTCCTGCAAAAGGACAGAGAGAACTCTCAGTTAGACTTGCACCACCAATTACAATCAACGAAGGAAAATATGCAGTATTTCTAAAAGTTGCTTCAACCTTAACTCCTGACGTAACAAACCATGAATATGTTCATGTAAGCGTAACAAAAGTAAATGAAGAAACTCGAGAGATTCGTGAAATATCAGTATCTGAAAACGTTCAAGAAGGAATGTTTGGAAAAAGTTATTCGTTTGACATAACAAATACTGGAAACGTTCTTTATTCTGATGAATGGACTGATATATTCTCATCATTTGATATTGCAATATTAAACTCTAACCTTGAATACAACACAGCACCCTACGGTACTGACACAAAAGTAACTTGGCCAATTGATTTAGAACCTGGCGAGACCATGAATGTTTCATATTCAGTTTCATATTATCCAGTGTTAATCGGAGGGCTATTATTACTCTTAGCAGTTTTCTTATTCATTACAAACTACTTGAACAAATTCTCAGTAGTAAAAGAACTTCGTCAAGGAGCAGGAACAATACTAGTAAATATTTCAATTAAGAATCGAACTAACACTGAAATGAAAAACGTAAAGATCGAGGACGTAGTTCCAAAACCACTGAATTTAGTTGAAGACTTTGGTACGCTAATTCCAAATTCTTTAGTAAATACTCGAAATGGAACTAAAGTAGTTTGGAAGTTTGATACTCTTGCACCAAAAGAAGAAATAATTATAACTTATCAAGTAAAATCCTCAATGCACGTACTTGGAAACTTACAACTTCCTCAAGCAAAACTAACTCAAGGAAAAACAAGTGTCTTCTCTGGAAACGTAAAAATTATCGGGAAGTAAAACTTTTTAAACTAACCAATATGAATAACACTACCCCTCTGTAGCTCAATCTGGTAGAGCGTCCGACTGTAGTTGGTTACTGGGATTCAGTCCCAGCAGATATCGGAAGGTTGCTGGTTCAATTCCGGCCGGAGGGATTTACTAAATGGGAGAGATAGGTCTTTTTACAGCGTACAGTCCAGTCCACTTTATTCTGTGGTACGTTATTGCGCGTTCAACCAACTTGTCTTGGAAATGGTTCTTCATATTATCTGTCGGATGGGAAGTCTTTGAATGGATTTCCAGCATGTTTTTCAGTTCAGAATTCTTTGTGGAAAATACAGTAAATAGATTGTCAGACATTGTAATTAACATTGCAGGATTCTATTTAGGTAAAAAGTAAGTGTTTTATCTTTTAATTGTTCTATAGATACATGAAAGTAAAAGGTCTTTGTTCATCTTGAGGTGCTCCTTGTGTACAGACTTGCACTTTTTGCGGACAATTTCTTTGTGCAACACACGCAAGAATACACCAATGCGGAAAGGGAGCAACTCCAACACCGTAATAGAAAATTTTTATTAAGGGAATAAATAATTAACTATGGTACAAATTTTAGTAAAAAACAAAGGAAAGAAAAGCGAACCAGGAATTACAATGAGTGGTGCAAATAGAATTAAAAGTGAAATTGATAGGAATTACAAAGGAAAACTAGATAGACCACAAGTTTCATCAAATACTGATCGCGGAACAATAACAATTTCAAATTTTAATGAAGAAAACTCAAAAACTATGCAAAACTTAGTCAGACGCGCACTAACTGGGGGAAGCGCACGTGCAAGAGTCAAGTTTAAGATTATAGTTACAGACGAAGAAGAATAATACGCTTTAGAAACAAATAAAAGTTTGTTTCGGTAGAGTCTTCTGCAATGGATTTCAATAAAACTAATTACAAATTAGACAATATTCTCCAAGTTGAAGAAATTGATAAAGGAGAATTAGAACTAATCATGAATCAATTAGAAGATTCAGTATTTGAAGATCCATTTAATTCTGGCGACTTGGCAAATTTGGCAAGAGCAAAATTAGCATTTGGACAGGAATTTACTCTTTCAGATACTCAAGCTCTTGAGTATTATATTGATGCAGCAGTTCTCACTGATAAAGCATTAGCATATTTACCTGACGACGAGATTAGTGTCAAAGAAGTAGAATATCCAAACTTCTTTTTCATAAGAAACCGAGCTCAACGAATGAAAAACAACAACCTCAGATTTCAAGCATATTCTTCAGCACTTCAAGCAAACATACTTTGTTATTTTGCAACTGAAGAATTTCCGCACGGACAAAAGCGACATGAGTCTTGGGCGCTTGATGCAGCAAACGGATTAAATAAAATTTTACCAACAGCATCAATTGCAAGATCTATGGAATCAATTTATGAATTATCAAATGAGTTTTTCTCATATTTATTTAAAGAAACATCAAACACAGATTATGCTATAGCAAGAATGGATGCAAGAGCAGGCCAAACAAATTCTGTAAAAATTGCAAGAGAAATTGATCCAAGATTCCCAAAAATAACTCCAGAATTTATTCACTAAAATGATAATCTTTGATTTCAAAATATAAATCAACTAAATTGGTATCCTCGAATATTTGCGAGTGATAAAATGTTTCGTCAAATTCAACTTCAAGAAAAGCATTGGGATGTTCTTCAAATACTTTAAGGTGAACATTTTCTCCGAACAAACTTCGTTCCAATTTTCCAACATATTTATTTACAAAATTAGTAAACGTTTGCTGACGCGGTGGACGCTCAACAACTTGTCTGCGGCCGTCTAAATGACGTTCAATACCTAGAACTTTTGGATTATCCCACCAATATTTGTCTGATTCCCAAGTTGATTTATCTTCACTAATAAGTGCTCTAAGAGTTCCTGGCGCTTCACCCTCAATAATATTTGTTCCCGACACGTAAAGTAAGCACTCTCTAATATTTAACATTTTGTTTGGGAGAGCAAGAGTTATATTTACGTCACGCACTATACAATATGAGACTCTACTTAAGTAAAACTCAACAACCTGTC
>CAZYQG010000018.1:8199-8481 GCA_964649785.1 Candidatus Woesearchaeota archaeon
GCAATCGGAACCGCACTGGACATGGTATTTTTAACATATTCAAGAAGATAAAATGAAAAAAGTAATTGGACTCGGTGCAATTGGAGGATTTATCTTTGGAATTATTGCTTTAATTCTCGGACTAACTTTATTCAGCGTAATATTAATTTTCGCAGCAGTATTAATGGCTCTAGCTTTTGTTCTTTATTACACTCGAGCAATACCTTTGACAATCTTTGACAGAATTAATGATTTATTCAAACCTAAGCGGAGGAAAAGATAATGGAATGTAAGCAGAGAGGT
>CAZYQG010000019.1:0-8216 GCA_964649785.1 Candidatus Woesearchaeota archaeon
TAATCAAAGAATTACAATTAACTCCTGAACAAATGCAAGAAAGATTTGTTAAAATTATTGCAAATGTAAACAAAATGATTAGATCATATTCACCGGAAGAATTCAAAGATAAATGGCAAGTATCTGTTCAAAATGGATCAGTAGCTTTCGGCTCAGCTTACCAAAACTGGGCACTTTCAGTTGATTACATGAAAAAGAAAGGAGTAAGTTTCAAAGATGTTTACGATTTCTACCAAAAAGATGATATGAAAGGATTGCTAAAAGCAGCACCTTTACACGAACCAGTTTTAGATATGGTTGTAGATCACCTACCAGCGCCAATTGATGCTCAAAAATATAGAATCCCAAAATTATGGCACGGAGATATTGACTCCGAAGCTGGAAAATCACTAATCACAGGTAATCCAAACGGACCTTTAGTTTTCGTAGTAACTAAAGTTATTATTGATCCACAAGCAGGAGAAATTGCTTATGGTAGAGTATTCTCAGGAACTCTGAAGAAAGGTTCCGAAGTCAAACTTATCAACGCAGCAACTTCAGCAAGAACACAACAAATTGTTCTGGCTAAGGGAGGTTCAAGATTGGTTGTAGATTCAGTTCCAGCAGGAAACATTGCAGGAATTGTTGGATTGAAAGCTGCGCACGCAGGTGAAACTGTAACAACTGCAGACATTGAAGGTTTCGAAGCAATCTCACACTTATTTGAACCAGTAGTTTCCAAAGCTATTGAAGCAAAGAATCCACAAGATCTTCCAAAACTAATTGAAGTTTTGAGACAATTATCAAAAGAAGATCCAACTCTAAAAGTAACAATCAATCAAGAAACCGGAGAAAATATTATCGCAGGATTGGGAGAATTACACTTAGAAATTAAAGAACACTTAATCACTCGAGAAAAAGGAATTGATATTGTAACTTCAGATCCAATTGTTGTTTATCGAGAAACAGTTGCAAAGGAATCTCCAAAAGTTGTAGGAAAATCTCCAAATAGACACAATCACTTACACGTAATTGTTGAACCAATGACTGATCAAATGTTTGATGCAATAACAAACGGTGACGTTCCAGAAGTAAAAGTCAGAAAGAAGAATCTAAAGGAAGTTGTCGAATCACTAACAACTGCAGGAATGGATCGTGACAAAGCAAAGAAAGTCAAAGAAATTTACAACGGAAATATGTTCATTGACGGTACGCGAGGTATTGTTTATATTAACGAAATTATTGAATTAGTTCTTGAGTCATTCAGAGAAGTTATGAATGGCGGACCGTACGGAAAAGAACCTTGTGGTAAAATGATTGTAACTCTAAAGGATGCAAAGCTTCACGAAGACTCAATCCACCGAGGTCCAGCTCAAATTATTCCAGCAATGAGAAACTCAATCTACAATGCAATGTTAACTGCAGGAACAATTCTTTACGAACCAATTCAGACAATGAGAATCGATGCACCAATTGAATATTTGGGCGCAGTTTCAAAATTAGTTCAAAGCAACAGAGGGCAATTAGTTGACACTGAACAAGGAGACGGAGTATTAACAATAACCGCAAGAGTTCCAGTAGCAGAATCATTTGGTTTCACCGGTGCCTTAAGAGAAAGCACAAGAGGTAGAGGAGCATGGTTCCTTGTTGACCAAAACTTTGAACCCCTTCCAAGAGAATTACTGAACGGAGTAGTTGCAAAAATTAGACAAAGAAAGGGAATGAAGGCAGAACTTCCAGTTCCAGAACTTGATTAAGCTTTTAAGTTTTATTTACTACAATAACACATGGATTTAGTTACACAAATTGCTCTAAAAGTTCCAGAAACTCTTGTTGAAATTTCAGAAAGCGGACTGGCAACATTAAAACGAGCAGAACAACAACGAGGATTTGCTAAATCAATCCACACAACAGTTACAAATTCACTAAAAGAATTAACTGGATATTCTAAAGAAAACCGACCAGAAGAACACACAAGAACACATTTTGAATTTGGCGATATTTCAGGCAGAGTTGAATCAAAGCCAACTTCAAGTGTTTCATACAAAACAGTATTTAGTGAGCTTTCAAATTATATTCAGCACGAACAACAAGCTGGAAAGAAAATAATAAATGCAGAATTATTAGTAAAGAATTTCTACGAAATGGTTGAAGATTCAACAAATCCAACTCTCGAGCAAAAAATATATTTTGATAATGAGGAAGAAATAATTGAAGAAGCAGGAATCTCAGATGAATCTCCAGAAACAACAACTTTCTACACTAACACTTCAAATTACTCAAATCTAAACAAAAGAACAATCTTAGATAGATTCAAGGCAAAAAGAATTGATGACCATCTTTCAAAAGAAATAATAAAACCTTTCAATAATTTGGTCCAGTCAACAGCATTAGATCTTTTAGGATTGAACGAAGAAGATTTACAAGAAACAGCAAGAACAACGATTAGCCAAGACAATCGAGCATTCGATGTAAAAGTAATCTCAAGAGAAACAACGGGTTATGCAGCAATTCTAAAATCATTATTCAACACCTCAATAACAAGAGCAACTGGAAGAAGTGGAGAAATATATTCTTTAATTGATTCAAGGATTGATGAAATAGATGACTTAATAGAAAGATTCGATGTAAGAAATAGAATGCAAGGAAAATACGTTTCCTTAGAAAAAGTGGCTCAAAGATTAGATCAACTAACAACAGAACACACAACCACGCGAAGAAGACTTGAATGGAGCTATAATCCTATTCTAGAATTTGCTGCAATCGCAAACTAAAACGCCTCACACCGCAATCTTTTTAAACATCATCAATCAACCCAAATCAAGGCATTAAGCCTAATAGGTAAAAATATGGCAGAAAAACCACACATGAACTTAGTTGTCATTGGTCACGTTGACCATGGTAAATCCACAACAGTTGGAAGACTCCTGTTTGAATCAGGAGCTGTAGACGAACAAACTTTGTCAAAATATAAGCAAGAAGCAGCTGAAAAAGGAAAAGCTGGATTCGAATTCGCTTATGTAATGGACACAGTTAAAGAAGAGCGTGAACGTGGAGTTACTATTGATTTAACTTATAAGAAGTTTGAAACCGATAAATACTATTTTACAATTATCGATGCACCAGGCCACAAGGACTTCATTAAGAATATGATCACTGGTACATCACAAGCTGACGCAGCTGTCTTAGTAGTTGCAGCAACAAATTCCGTCCAAGAACAAACAAAGGAACACGCGTTCCTAGCAAAAACTCTTGGAGTAGGACAATTGATTGTAGCAGTTAACAAGATGGATATGGTTAGCTATGCTCAGGACAAATACGATACAGCAGTATCGGATGTCAAAAAGCTTATCACAACTTACGGTTGGAAAGCTGATGATGTAGAATTTGTCCCAATCGCTGCTCTGAAAGGAGACAATATTAAGGATAAATCAAGCGAAATGTCCTGGTACTCAGGACCAACTTTACTTGACTCTCTTAACAAATTGAAACCACCAGAGAAGCCAACAAACCTTGCTTTGAGAATGCCAATCCAAGATGTTTATACCATCACAGGAATTGGAACAGTTCCAGTCGGAAGAATTGAAACTGGAGACATGAAGCTGGGACAAAAGATTGTTTCAATGCCTTCTGGTAAATCAGGAGAATTAAAAACAATTGAAATGCACCACGAACAAATGCAAAGTGCAGGTCCAGGTGACAATGTCGGAATCTCTATTCGAGGTCTTGGAAAAGGCGATATGAAACGAGGAGACGTTCTAGGTCCAGCAGACAATCCTCCATCAGTAGCTAAAGAGTTTACTGCAAAGATTGTTGTACTGAACCACCCAAGTGTATTAACAATTGGATATACTCCGGTATTCCACATTAATACATCGCAAGTATCTTGTAGAGTTACACAAATCTTGAAGAAGATTAATCCTAAAACAGGAGAAACTCTTGAGGAAAACCCAGACTTACTTCGAAACGGAGACGTTGCGGAAATTGTTTGTGTTCCAACAAGACCAACTTGTATTGAGAAGAACTCAGACTTCCCACAATTAGCAAAAGTTGCTATCCGAGATATGGGTAGAACAGTTGCAGCTGGAGTCTGTATCGACTTGAAAAAATAAGTATAATTTATGAGGCTCTTCGGAGCCTCTAATACTTTTTCTAAATTTTTTTATACTACTTGAGTGTTCTATCTATATGCAAAAAGCTATTTTAGTTGTTGGACCGCCAGGATCAGGCAAAGGAACTCAGGCTAAACTGATTGCCAAGAAGTTCGGATACAAACACGTATCAACTGGAGATATTCTAAGAAAATTAAACAAAAACTCAACTCTTGGAAAGAAAGTATTCGCATTAATTAACAAAGGCAATTTTATACCACCAAAACTAGCAGTCCAAATAACTCTTAATTATATTAAATCCAACAAAAAAATTCTAGTTCTTGATGGTTTCCCAAGAAATGTAACTCAAGCAAAACTAATCAAAAATAAGATTGAAGTAATAAAAGTAATAGCATTTACTGGTCGAAACTCAGTATTCAAAGAACGGCTTATGAAGCGAGGACAGGGTCGAGCAGATGACACAAAAGAAGTAATCAATCATCGTTTTGAAGTGTACAAAAGAGAGACAGAACCCCTCCTAAAACATTATGGCTCTCAGATCACTCATAAAATCAACGCAGAGCCCTCAATAAAGGCCATTTTCAAAGAAGTTGAGAAAGTCATCTAAGTACAAAAGCAACAGTTTTATTGTACTATTTTATGAATTTATTATGAAACATCCAAATGAAAAAATAATGCTCGAACTTATTAAATATACTCGAATCAGAACTAAAAATAAGATTCGAGTTGGCGCATTTATTATTAAAGGCAATAAAATTGTTGCCAAAGCCATATCAACAGTTTTTATTTCAGAAGACCCTACAGCTCATGGAGAAATAAATGTCATTAAAAAATTAACAAAGAAAAATAAATCAAGGAATCTTAAAGGTCATTGGATTTATACTACTATGATTCCTTGTCCAATGTGTACTTCTGCGATAGCATGGTCAGAATTAGATGGAATTGTTTATGGATTGGATGGAAGACACCTTTTACAACAGTTAGACATTCACCCAAAAGAAATTCTTAAAACTTCTAAAAAAGAAATAAAACTCATTGGACCATTTCTTGATGACGAATGTTTAACTATTAATACCTATAAAAAGAAGAACAAATAAAGAGAAATTAACCCCAAACACCAACCAAAACTCTTTTAAAACACGACACTCAACCCAATCTACAATGCCAACAGCGAGAATAAAACTGTACGGAACTGATTTGAGCAAGCTAAACGAAGTTATAGATCAAATCAAGGATATTGCAACAAAAACAAAAACAAAATTTGCAGGTCCAATTATGATTCCTACTAAAACTCTTAAAGTACCTGTAAGAAAATCTCCACAAGGAGAAGGTAAAGCTTCTTGGGAAAACTACGAAATGAGAATTCACAAAAGAATGATCGATCTTGCAGCTGATGAAAGAGCATTACACTTAGTTCTTAGAGTACCAATTCCAAGTGATATTAACTTAGAAATTCAACTTCTAGAATAAGGTCCGATGGTCTAGCCTGGTTATGACGTCCCCTTGACGTGGGGAAGATCCCAAGTTCGAATCTTGGTCGGGCCATTTTATCAAAACATTCTTAAAGCAAAACTAAAACTCAAAATCAAGGGCGGTTAGCTCAGTCCGGTCAGAGCGCTTCGCTGGCAGCGGAGAGGCCCCGAGTTCGAATCTCGGCCCGTCCATTTAGATAATCTTTTAAAGCCAAAATCAAAGCCAAAATATGGTAAAAGTAACAACTTTAGAAGGATTAGAAATAATTCTAGAAAACGAATTTCCTTGCGTATTGAATCATATTTCTGAACCAAAAATTGAATTAACACAAGATCCAATTAGTGGAGAACTTGTAACTAACATGGAAACCACAGTAGATAAAGTTCTTTATGTAACAGAAAAAATAGATTTTGAAAATAATGAAAAATTCAATGCTAATGCTATTTACGACGTTAAAGAATCTGCAGATTATGTTTCAGACAAATTAATGGAAGAAAATATTGATTTTATTGTATATCCTCAGGCGTAATATTATCTCTTACCTGCCTTATCCTTAGCCAAACTATTTTCAATAACCGTCAATCTAGCAGTTATTTTTTTAATCTCGGTTGTAGAAATCAAATCCCTAAACGCCTCCGAATCCAAGTTTTTAATCAGTTCCTTGCCCTCGCTAATTTTTGTAGAAATTCCTTTTCTAAGATCAAGTTTGCGTTTAACAATGGCAGCGTTTTTGCAACTAGTGTAATCATCCTCAATCTGAATTATCAATTGTCTGAGATTTTCTGCCATTATTATTTATAATTTAGTAATTTCCTAATCAATATTATAATTTCTATTATACTTTGCTTAATGTTTCTCACCCGCTCCAATAATTCTTTTTTGTCATCAGGGTTACCTTTTAATCGCCTTATTCCAATTTTCGCTTCAGACAGTTTGGCTATGTGCTCATCATTCCAAGAGATAATGTTGTCAATCCTTCTGCTTGGAACTTTAATTTCAAATTTTGAAACAAGATCCGATTCCATTTTGGAAAGCTTCATTCGTCCAATCCTTTTCAAATTTTCTTTGGACAATTTGGACAATTTTTCTAATTCAGTCTGGTGATTATTAACAAAAGTTTCATACGCTCCAATCTGAGCGTTGTATTCTTCTACATCCATACTAATAAAGCATGTTGAAAATATATAAATCTTTATCTTATCAAACGTGCTCCATTCTTGAAAGACGGTTCCAAGCCACAACAAAGGCGTGCATCACATTATAAGTAATCTCTCCAGCAGGTAGACCATGCAAAACATATTCATCATCTCGATCTTCCAAGAAACCAATCCAATAACTAGTTGGTTTGTGTTCCTCTGACGCACGAATTACCAATTTTTCAGAATCCTCCATGATTCCTATTAATGTTCTATCAACATTATTAATATCTGCTGAACCCTCCCATTTTCTAACTCGCTCGAAACTAAGTCCCGCATATGACTCTTCATTATATTCGCAACTGGGAGTTGTGACTGTTCTACTTAGAACGGTCTTCCCATCAAAAGGACCATAAACTAAATCTAGCTCCAATCCCTCTAAGACTCTTACTTTTTCAAGATATTGTGGGTTAAGTCTCTTGAACGAAACACTTTCTAAACCTGACACAATTATTGGATTAATATCACTATTCACCATGTTTTTGTGCTAAATTATATCTATAAAAAACTATTTCTTTGACTTCTTAAAACAACCACAGTTCTTAGCTTTATGTTTCGAACAACCAATTACTTTATGATCTCCACAACCACAAATCAAACATTTCTTATGCATTGTATCTCCTCTCAACAACTGACCAATCAATTACGTTGTAGAAGTTCTTAACATATTCTGGTCGACGATTTTGATACTGTAAATAATAGGCGTGTTCCCACACATCTAAACATAAAATTGGAATAGAGGAGATTTTATTTACATCCATGAAACAATTGTCTTGGTTTGAAGTAGAATAAATCTCTAAAGAACCATCTTTTTTCTTTCCAAGCCAAGCCCATCCAGAACCAAATTGTGTTGCAGCCGCGTTTGAAAATTCCTCAACAAACTTTTCATATGATCCAAAGTTTTCAGAAATAATTGTTTTAAACTCAGAAGAAATTTTATTTGAACCAGGTCTATTCAAGGCTTCAAAAAAGAAGTTATGATTCCACCATCCGCCTCCGTTGTTTCTAAGACCAGCATTCTTAGATGCACGCTTGAATACAACTTTTGGATTATTACTTCGGATTTTTAACGCATCCAAAATCACAGTAGTCTTATTAGTATAAGCAGCATGATGTTTATTGTAATGAACATTCATTGTTTCTTTGTCAATATACGGTTCTAAATCTCCAAGAGCATAATTCAATTTAATCTGTTTTACCATCCTAACTCTAGCTGAAATAATTATATAAGGCTATCCTACTTGAAGCGTTATGTTTATAAACTCAAATCTAAGATCTAAATTGGCGAGGTAGCTCAGTATGGCAGAGCGTCCGTTTCATGAGCGGAAAGTCGGGGGTTCAAATCCCCCTCTCGCCATTGAGTTGCGAAACTCTTAAAAAGCAAAAAGAAAACCAAATCTTATGCATCCATAGCTCAGTCTGGTAGAGCACCTGCCTTGTAAGCAGGGGGCCGCGG
>CAZYQG010000020.1:0-8081 GCA_964649785.1 Candidatus Woesearchaeota archaeon
ATTATGGACATGGAAGACAGTCTGAATCTTTACAATCAATTCTTCCATCTGCATCATTATCTATTCCATCTGTACAGAGCTGCTCAGTTTCCATTCTTACACACATTATTAGTCCCCCTGAACCACATCCTTGTGGACTGCCTTGACTTCCCCACTGTCCTAATCTAGTGTTGCGTGTACCCATCACATATCCAAAGAAGTTCTGATTCATTGTCCAGCTCTTGCAATCAATAGTGCCAATTGGCAAAGGGACTTGCGATGTCCAATGTCCAAGCCAAATTGGTCGGAAGAAATTTGAGTTTCAAGTATAACTATTCCATGACCAACCATATGAGGTGTATTCTACATAATTTGAGAATGGACCGCTATATAATTGGGACTTATCCTGTGCTATTAACCTTCCATATACATCTCTGAATTTAACATCCTGAACTCGATCTATAGCGTAAGTGTTTGAATCTCCAAGAAGCGCATACCATTTACCTTCGAAAACAGCTTTATTGTTAGAAGTATCGGTCGCCTCCTGTGTACATAAAATATCTGCACCCTCCAAACCAGTTTTAGCTCCTGCAACTTGTGAAAGGTTTCCTAAATACGGATCAGAAACAGTTGTTAAGAATATAGTGCCAATTGGCAAAGATTTGACTCCATCATTGTTACGATCTTGCCAAACCGCAGTTCCACCGCCTCCTTGAGATATTGGAGTAGAGGTGTGGGTGAAAGAAGTATAAAACTCTTCAAATTCAGGTATAGTGGGATCACTGTCATCGGTATCGCCACCTTTACTTGTTTTCCTAGCAGGTAGAGGTTGAGCCACTCCAACATTTGCAGAATAGCACTTCGTTTCTGTGACAACTGTTGAATCATTACCATAGCCGTCTTCATCCAAATCATCGTAAGTATAGAAAGTATAACTTACTTGGACATTAGGATCATTATCATCACAATCTTGGTAAGCAGGATAGCCATCTAAATCATTATCAAATAGATCTTCCTTATCACGATCACTCATACCTCCTTCTTTTGGAAAATCAGCTCCCTCGGGCAAACCTGGTGCACCAGGTAAGTCTAATCCTTCAATAGGCCCGGTTGCTGGTCCTAACTCAAAGAACTTACCTGATGGAGAAAATGATACAAGAAGTACTACAGTAACAACCCCTAAAATTACAATTATAGGTAAATATTTATTCCAATCGATTGATTTTTTAGAACGCTTTCTGCCCATTAGTAAAAAATACTATTTGATAATATATAAAGTATGTTATAAAATTATAAAGGATAGTGAGCGGCACCGAAGCGCCGCGTCTTCTCGCTTAAACGAGCCCGCGAGGATTTGAACCCCGACCAACCGGGCCGAAACCGGTTACACTATCCAGATTATGCTACGGGCCCGTTGAATATAGGTCTGAAGAGGCGTTTATAAAGTTTACCTACTTTATATTTTTATGAATTCCAGAAAGTTCCTTTCTATGTTAATTCTTGCGCTTTCATTATTAGGAATCATATTTTCAATATTTACTATTTTTAATCACTATGCTGTTGAAGATAATTCATTTTGTTTGACTGATAAAGGTACTTGTGATGTTGTAAATAAGAGTGTTTACTCAACGTTATTTGGCATTCCTCTAGGATTTTTTGGCATATTTTACTTTGTTGCGACCATATATCTGGCTGCTAACGTTTATTTAGGTAGACATTATCGTGATACTATCAGATATTTGTTTATTTGGTCGGGACTGGGTTTAATTCCTGTAGCTTACTTAATTTATGTCGAGGCGTTTAAGTTGCTTACATTCTGCAGTCTATGTACGGTGATTCATTTGGTTGTTGGACTTAATTTTGGTTTAGCACTCTTATTGAGAAAAAGATTAAAGTTTTAAAGTAAAAATTTAGAGCAATTCTAGGCCCCTATAGTGTAGTTCGGTCAATCATTCCAGATTCTCAATCTGGCGACTCGGGTTCAAATCCCGATAGGGGCGTATTATCTTTTGAAAAGTTCTTTTAAATATAAGGGTCCTATTTGTTTTATCCCTGCTTTAATATTTGTTTTAGCATTTCGTTTTTCTTCTAATTTCTCATAAATATCTGGGAAAACTAATGCGTTATATTTTTTTCTAAGTGAATTATACCATTTATAGTCATATTTTTTCCAGAAATCTCGCTTTGAATAGAAAACTGATGCATAGAACATTTTCCGACTCCTCAATTGATTCATTATTCTTTCAATTTCAAGATTTAATGCTCTTGGTCTTTTCAAATATTTTTTAGAGTTACCCCAAATTCCAACGTCAATTAGCATTTTAGATTTGATGTAGCTTGGAGACATTTTTTCATTATATTTTGTTGGCTTAATCGGACACAACCATAGTGGATAGATATTTAATTTGTTTTCAGTTTCATTGATGAAAGTTTCTGCATTTTCAATTGGAACATAAATATCTTGAATAAATAGTTGTTTTGAATAATTACTTTTGTGCAATATTTGATAGAGATTATTTGTGTTCAAGACAG
This sequence comes from Candidatus Woesearchaeota archaeon, assembly GCA_964649785.1. Taxonomy (GTDB): domain Archaea; phylum Nanobdellota; class Nanobdellia; order UBA10117; family ARS21; genus JAAZWY01. Next base: position 2,512 of record CAZYQG010000020.1, read on the forward strand.
GGTTAAACAAGAATTTTGTGAGTCTATCCGAATGCATGTGAATTACTTTGAAGAAGAACTCACCACCCCAAAACGCTCCACGATTATATCTGAATAAATGATCTAATATAGGAACTAATATTTTTCCGCCTGTTTTTGACATTTTTTTAGCATGCTTATAGAACCAAGGATCGGTTGATTTTGAAAAAGTTTGTTTTGAAGTTCTTGAAGAATTTGTAAGTTTACCAGTAATTACTATGCCAATATTTCTTTCAAAAATGATTCCTTCAATGAAATCTGGATTTTCATTTATTTTCTTTCTAAGAAGAGTTATTGTATCTTTTGTAGATGTTGTTGGAAAGTATTCAAGCAAAACAAATTTCTTTGCTGGAACCAATTTTATCTTAACTGCAGTCATTGCACCAAGAGTTCCATAAGTTGAACTTACTCCATGAAATAAATCACTATTTTTTCTAGGTGAACAGTGAAGTGTTTTCCCATCACCAGTAATTATTTCATATTCTAAACAAGTATTATTGAATTGTCCGTGTTTAAATGATGAACTTTCTAATGCTGCACCTTGGACTGCTCCTGCAACAGTTATTCGAGGTAATTCAGGTATGACTGGAGGAATTAAATTATGTTTTAGTGTTTCTTTAACAAGTTTCTCCATTGAAACATTTGCTTGTGCGATAACATATTTTTTTGATTTATTTATCTCAAGAATCTTGTTCAAGTTACCTGTGTTGATATAATCATATTTCTTGGAAGATTTAATTCTGGTTGATCGTGTTGAACCATGTTTGAACCTAAGTTTTTTGTTATTGTTTTGCTTTGAAGTGATTATTTGTTCGGAAATTGATTTAACTTGTTGAATATGTTCTCTGTGTTTAATATCCATAAAATAAGTATAAGCTGATAGTTTATAATTTTGTCTCAAAAAAAGCTTTTTATAGGTTTAGTTGCTTGTTTTTACAATGACTGGAGAACAATACGATGGAGAAGTTAGCACTCCGATTGAAGGTAACAGAGATTTTGAAAATACTGCGCGAGGAAAGGCTCTTAGAGACGACTTTCTAAACTCAACTCACGATAGTATCGATTCTGAAATTCTTGATATACTTTCTCATGATAGTCCTCAAATAGCTATTCCGTCAGAATATTTACCTAATTCACAACATATGGCTAATAAAAGAAGCCTTTTGGAAGGAATAATTACAGATTGGAGCAGCAAAACACCAATTAGCCCGCTGGTTTCTTTATGGGAAAAGTTACATGAAGAAGGATCTATTGATATAGAGGATTTGTATAAGACTGAAGAAGAACTATTTGATAAAATGTCTTTGGTTTCAGAAGTTAGTAGAAAACTAAAAGGACAAGTTTCGTCCATTTCGAGTCCAGAAGATGTAGTAAAAGTTCTTAAAGCAATTCGAAGATCAAGTGGAATTCATTTGGACGATATATTTGATACTGAATGGGTAGATATACCTAAGAATTACGATTATGAAGAGGGACGTCTTCCTCCAAGCAAATATGAAATTGGACATGAACAAATCATGAAAGGATATCCTTATGCAAGAGTCCGATTTTCAATTGATATGCCTGATGGATTTGACGAGCATCAAAAGTTAATGACTTTTAATTCAGGAGATATATCTATCTTCGGTAATCAATTTGGAACACCGAGCAACTTATTTTGGTTCTATGACGGTTTACTGTTTGCTGCATCATCATTTAATTCGAGAGATGGTTCCGAGGTAGTATTTATTCATGGTGACGGAGATTCAATTCGTGAACTTCCAATTGAAGAAGTCACAAAAGAATTTTATGATTCACGAATAGCACAAGGCAAGGATTACTCAACAGATGTTATTCTTCAACATATGAGAGATTTATTTAGTGATAATAATAGAGTCGCTTTAAAATCACATTTAAAATCACAAATTATGCGAAGAATTAGTAACCGACCTTTAGATGAAGTATTGGTAGCGAATGAATATTTGCGTGAAGTTGTTGATGAATTCGCAAAAACTAAAAGAGAGGAATTAATTATAAAAAAAGACTTAGAACGTATTGTTGATGAGGGAATTAAAATTATTATGACCAGGCTTCAAGATTGTGATAAATTGAAAAGAGGAGATACTCCTTTATATAAAATAAGTGGATTGGAAGGTGATGACATTTATGATAAGATTGATGAAAAAGCATGGTCTGCCTTGCAAGAAGAACGTGTGGGACCTTTTGCGGACAAATCATAATATTATTCTTTCAATAATCTTCGGATTTTTAAATTTCTCTTTAAGTAATATAATGCATGGCTTGGGTTATCCATCATAAAATGTAATCCCATTGATTGAGAATTTCTTTCTAGAACTTCTTTAAGGGCTTCTTCCATAATTTTTTTGTAGTTTTCATCAGACTTGTTTTTCAAATATGCATTAACCAGAGTCTTTTCTTCTGTTCCAGAGAAAGGTTTGCTTATTTGAATATGATAAATATCTTGGTCGGCTATAATAGTATATTTTTGTTTATTGTCGTTGTGTAGAATTTCAAAAATTGGTTCTAATGAAATTGCTTGTTCATCGCTTAACATATCTACTTTTTCATCTAAGTTCATTTTAACGTGATTGGGATGATTGTTGTGTTATTAAAGGTTGCGTATGTGTATAATTATTCATACTAATATTTATATTGTACCGTTGCCTTTTTTTTGATATGGAAGAAGAATTTCGACGAGAAGCTGAAGAATTTTTTGAAAGATATGCTACTGGAATAGTTGAAACTACGGCAATTTATGAAAATGGTATTCTTGAATGCGAATCGACTTTGTATAATTTTGAAATTTCTTTAGATTATGTGCGGGCGTTTGATAAGAAACAAGAAGGTAAAGAAGTGTTTTATTGCTCAGAGCGTTATTCAAAGCTTTGCCAAGAACGGGGATTGTTGGCTATAACGCATATGCTTCCTGAGTTGGGAGCTAGACCTCTTGAAAAAATAGTTAACCAAGCAACACAAGTAGTTCAGTCTGAGCTCTTGGATGAAAACTTATCTCTTAATACGACGTTTGATACGTGAGATATATTCGCGTCTCTTAATTCCACCAGTTCTAATTATTTGTTTTATTATTGGATACTCAAGAACGTCATCTAAAACTTTTAATTTTTCCATCAATCCAAAAAATGCAATTGTAAGCAAGAAATAATTTAAGGGTATGGTTAATTTAAATCCTGAAAGATAGGAGTAGTTTCCAGTTCCAACGATTATTACTTCGACAACATAGTCTAAGATTCCTACAAAAAGTGCAACAATTAATACACTGGCTTTGTCAATGTCTCTTTTGATTGTGTTCATTCCCCAAAGTGCAGCAGGGATAGTAAATAGTGCAATTGTTTCTTCGATTCCTAGAAGAACTGTTGATCTCAAATACATTATTACTCCGAACAAAGTTAAGCTGAAGAAAGTAATATTTAGAGGAAGATTATATCTTATTCTCTTGGAAACTCCATGAATCCATTTTCCTAGAACTCCTGCCATAAAAAACATTAGAGGTAATTCAATTGGGACCAATCCGAAGATAAAGTAAACCGATTCATTATATGTCCAGAATTCATTAAAAGTTCCGACAGTCTCAATTATTATATCGAGAATTGCAATCAGACTACCAATTATGAAATAATCTCGGAGATTTTTGTATTGCTTTTTCTTTATGTCGTTGACAACTATGAAAAATACTAGAATTGCTCCAAGTAAGAATAATACTCCAAGTTCGTTCATGAGATAAGTATGCTGATTTTATATATAAATTTATTCCCAGTTACTGTCTCTAATTTTATAAGTGTCCTTAGTTAAAGCTTCAAAGGGGATTAGCTCAGTAACTTCCATTAATCTGTCAGTTAGTAAATATAATGTTTCATCCATATCCACAATTGAGGTTGTAGCAGAAGCGTATATTTCGATTGTACCTCGAGATATTGAATATTCTAATCCGTTTTGTACTGCTTTATGTATATTTTCGAGCGATCCTTGTTCATCAAGCGCACGCTCTACAAGATTTAGAATATCTGCTGATTCTACCTTGAGTTTTGAACGCATTTTGCTAATCAGCGATTGGTTTAGTTTTACTCTTATTGACATTCTATTCTGTTGTTAGTAAAGACTTATAATATTTAATAACAAACCAAGTTACGGCATGAAAACCGGAATTACTTTTGATGACGTTCTTCTTGTTCCAAAGAAGTCTTCAGTCACATCTCGGAAAAATATTTCTGTCAAGACTCGCTTGACTAAGAATATTGAATTGAACAATCCTCTTGTGAGTTCTAATATGGATACAGTTACTGAGTCTGAAATGGCGATAGCCATGGCTCGAAACGGAGGAATTGGAATAATTCATCGATTCAATTCTGTTGAAGAGCAAGTTAAAATGGTTGAAGAAGTTAAACGTGCTGAAGGTTTAATTATTCCTAAGCCTTATTGCGTTGGTTTGGACGCTTCGCTTGATGAAATTAAATCATTGATGAAAGCTAAAAAAGTTCATAGTCTTTTAGTGTCTGGAAGGGGTAAATTGCAAGGAATTATTACTTCGCGAGACATTAGATTTTACAAAAATGGCAATACTGCGCAGGAAATTATGACTCCGCGGGAAAAGTTAATTGTTGGAAATCCTGGAATTTCTTTTGAAGATGCGCGGAAATTGTTGGATAAAAATCGAATTGAAAAATTGCCTTTGGTTGATGCTGAGAATAATATCCGAGGTTTGATTACTTCCAAAGATATTTTGAATCGGATTAATCGTCCTCATGCTTCTCTTGATTCTCATGGAAGATTGCTGGTTGGCGCAGCAATTGGAGTAAAGGATTATATGGCGCGAGCTGAAGCATTGGTTGCTGCTGATGTTGATGTTCTCGTAATTGATATTGCACATGGACATTCTGATTTGGCTGTTGATACTTTGAATAGTTTGAAGGAAAAGTTTGAAGTTGATATTATTGCAGGAAATGTTGCGACTGGCGAAGGTGCTGAAGCTTTAATTAGAGCTGGTGCTGATGGAGTCAAAGTTGGTGTTGGTCCAGGCTCAATTTGTATAACTCGAATAGTTACTGGATCTGGCGTTCCTCAACTGACTGCAGTTATGAATTCTGCTTCGGTTGCTAAGAAATTTAATGTTCCAATTATTGCTGACGGTGGTGTGCGGAATTCAGGAGACATAACTAAGGCTTTGGCTGCCGGAGCTTCGACAGTAATGTTGGGAAGTGTTTTAGCTGGAACTGATGAAAGTCCGGGAGATTTGTTAACTAAAGATGGTCGAAGAGTTAAAATTATTCGTGGAATGGCTGGTTATGGTGCGAACATGAGTAAGAGAGAGCGAGAAAATGTTTGTTCAGATGTATTTGATATTGTTCCGGAAGGTGTTGAGGGAACGGTTCCGTATCGAGGTTCTGTTCGAGATATAATCAAACAATTAGTTGGTGGTCTTCAATCAGGTATTTCTTATTGCGGTTCTACTAATATTTCTGAAATGCAAGCAAATGCAGAGTTTATTCGTGTGACTGGTTCCGGTAAAAAGGAATCGGGAAGCCATGATGTTTCTA
>CAZYQG010000021.1:0-7958 GCA_964649785.1 Candidatus Woesearchaeota archaeon
AGCAAATCAATCGAAAACATCATAAGAAAATACGGAACATCAAAATCTAAAATTAAATACATAAATTCACATATTGATCTGGAAAAATTCAAAACAAAAAATAAATCAAAAACCAAAAAAACAGTACTATTCTATGGACCGCTTGCAGACAGAAAAGGTTACAAATATCTTGTAAACATAATCTCCAAATTCAAAGATGATACCTTATTCATATTTCTATGTAAACGCTCGGAAGCATTCCAAGAAAATAAGAAACAAATAAACAAACAACTCAAAAACCAAAAAAACTACAAGATAATTCTCGATGAAAAAAATTTAATCAAGTATTTATCTGAAGCAAACATAACAGTTTTTCCCTATCCAAATCTGGACGCTACAGAATCAAATCCACTATCTGTAATAGAAAGCATGGCAATGGGGATCCCAACAATAACCTCCAAGCTTCCCGAAACCCAAGAGTTATTCAAAAACAGAAAAAATATTATATTTTCAAAGCCAAAAGATTCCAAAGATTTATACAAAAAAGTTTCAGAATTGCTAAACAATAAAGAACTACAAAATAAATTATCAAAGAATGGAAAAATTAGAGCAAAAGACTTTGATGTGAAACTCATAACAGACAAATATCTTAAGCTGTACTAATTAGTTATTCTTCGGACAAAAGACATGATTTCTTTAACATTTAGAATTCCCAATAGCTTCAAAACATACAAATAAACAACATATCCTATCGATAATGATACAATACCTTCTAACCAAACATTCCAAGCAATCAAATCTTTAATGAAATACACAACACCAACAAAAGCAGCCAAACCAACAATCAAAGCAAACCAATTGAATAGTGGCAACTTAAGTTTAGTTCCGCGAACAACTTTAGATGTAGAAATTAAGAACATCAAAAGATAACTCAAACTAGTAGCAACTGCCGCTCCGGAAATCCCGTAAAGCGGAATTAAGAAAATATTCAAACCAACATTAAGAACCGAACCAAAGAATACAACCCAAAATACTTTCTTAGGAAAACCAGTGCCAATCAGATATTGATTATTCAGTTCAGACAACATATTGAATAGAACGCCAATCAATAAAATTCTGAATGCCAAAGTACCAATCAAATATCCCGGACCAAATAATTTCTCAATGAGGATATCTGCAAAAATGAATAAACTAAAAATTATTGGAGCGCTGAACATGTACAAATATTTGTACAACAAATTCATACCTGTTTTGACTCGCTCAAAATCTTTACGTGCCGAAAGTTCAGAAATTAAAGGCATGAAAACTGCACCAATTGCTGATGCAGGCAACATGAAGAGCAAAGCAGTAGGCAAAACAATATTATATGCTCCAACCTCTGCCAAGCCTGAAAAGTAAGTAAGCATCAGCGTGTCAAAATAACTCACAAATTTGTTTCCAACACCAGTCATCATTACTGGAAGACCAAACAGAAACATTCGTTTGAATACACCCAAATCTTTGAAAGGATATTTCCAGAAATTGAATGTTTTAAGAACGGGATAAATGAAGAGCAATAGTAAAACTACTCCGGCAAGAACATACGCAAGAACCGGAGCGAGAACGCCATAACCTAAGTAAAGGAAAATTACAATCATTGCAAATATACTAATATTTTTTATTGGTTCGACCAAAGATTGCAATCGATTCTTCTGAAAACCTTTAAAGAATGAAGAAATATTTTTGAAAAATATGCTTGTAATAAAATAGAAAGATAATACACGAATTAGAAAACTTGCACGAGGATCTTTGAAATAATTTAAAGCTAGAAAATCTGCAGACAACCAAAACAAAACAACAAACAAACTTGAAATTAGTAATTGAAACGCGAGCACAGATATCACTGAAGTCTTAATCTCAGAATATTTTTTCTTAACCTTAAACTGAGGAATAAATTTTCCAACCGAGATATTCAATCCAAAGTTTCTGAAAAATAGAAAGAAAGCAATTGAAGTAAACATTGCAGCAAACAAACCATAATCTTCAGGAGACAAATTTCTAACTAATACAACTCTCGAAGTATATGCAACAACTCCTGCAACAATCAATCCAATAAAGTAGTAAGAACCACCTTTCAAAACCCTACGAAGATAATCAACCATTTAACAAGCTCCAACACCCAAATCTTTTATTACTTATCATTGAACAAATTCAACCAAACACTTTCCATCCAACAATCTTAAACAAAACACCAATGGCCGTACGATATGAACCCGTTCCATTTTCAATAGTATCTTTATTGTAAATAATCTTAACTGGAACCTCGTTATATCGAAGCCCGTTTCGAGAAATCTCTTTTATTATTTCAGATGCATGTGCCATTCTATCTTCATCAATTCTAATCTTTTTAGCAGCACTTCGTGACATTGCTCTAAATCCATTATGAGCATCACTCAATTTTATTCCAAAGAATATCCGTTCAACCCACACCGAACCACCGAGCAAAATTTTACGAGACAAAGGCATGTCAGTTTTCTTACCCAGAAATCGAGAGCCCAATGAAATATCTGAAACTCCAGCTTCAACAGGTGCAATCAATTCACTTATTTCCTTAGCTTGATGCTGACCGTCTCCATCAAAAGTTACAATAATATCAGCGCCTTCTTTTAGTGCACGCTTTATACCTACTCTAAGTGCGGCACCTTGACCACTATTAACTTTTTGTTCAATAAGAATAATATTTCTAAATTTCTTAACAACTTTAACAGTATTATCAACTGAACAATCATCAACAACAACAATATTGTATTTATATTTCTTCAAATCTTTAATAACATAAGAAATTCGCCTTTCTTCATTGTATGCCGGTACAACTGCAAAAATTTTTGAACGCTTAGACATCAAAAAACTACACACAATCTATTTATAAGTTTTATATAACAATCTTATACATGAAAAGCTACCGGAGACTCATAAGATTTCTTTTAGTTGGAGGCACGGCAACATTCATAACCTGGTCATTAATCTATATTCTAAATAATGTTATGGCTTTATTTTATATTCCCGTAGTAATTTTTGCCGAAACGGTCGGATATACATACAATTTCTTCATGAACAAGTTCTTTACATTCAAGCAATACAGCAAAAACTACAAGAGACAAGCATCAATTTTTACAGGCGTAAGTATTGGAGGAATCCTATTGAACACAGCAATTATAATATTCATAGTAGAAAACTTTGGACTTCAAGCACACCTGGCAAAACTAGTCTCGGCAATATTTGTAGCATTCTACAGTTACGGTTTCCACTCAAAATTTACGTTCAAGAAATAATTAGCGCAACAAACCTAATTTTTTTCGAGCAAAAAACTTCAAAGTTCGAACCCCATCTTTCCAAGGTTCTAATTTTGCCTCACCAATTCTAACATTAGTAAAATTAATTGGAATCTCCTTTGCACGAACTCCCAATTTCTTGAAAGCTTCAATTTTGATTTCCTGAGACAAAGGCATACCATCGCTAGTGATGTTCAAATGTTTCAAAGCCTTGGTCCTAAAAATCCACATACCCGACCAAGAATCATCAAGTCGCAATCCAAATAGGAAATTAGTTGCAGTCCTGAACACATAATTACCAAATTTATTCCGGAAAGTCATGGATTCTTTACCCATGTTTGCAAAACGATTAGTAGTAATAAATTCTAAATCCTCTTTTTCCAAAATTCTGACAAATTTAAGTGCATCTTTGAAAGGATAAGTGTTATCTGCATCTCCAGTAATTACAATATCTCCTTTGACAGATTTGAAACCTTTCTTGTAAGCAGAGCCATATCCTCGTTTCATCTCTTTGACAACGCGTGCACCAAGTTTTTTAGCAACTTTAGCAGTATTATCAGTACTTGCATTGTCTACAACCACAATTTCAACAGAATAACCAGCCTTCTTCAATTTTGCAGCAGGTATAGACTTGATAACAACAGGTAATGCATCTTCCTCATTAAGAGCAGGCATCAGAAAACTAACCATTGGTTTACTTTTTCTTGGCATCGAAGTACCATACTTAACAACCTTTATTAAAGTTACTCAAAAGAAAGCAATATGAAGATTTTGATAACTGGCGGAGCCGGTTTTATAGGTAAATACCTTGCAAATCAACTTTGTTCGGAACACGAAGTCACAATAATCGATAATTTTTACAGAAAAAACGATATAACTCTCAGTGAAAAAGTAAAAGTAGTTGAGCAAGATATCATGGAAGACTTTGAGGAACTAATCTCACAAAATGATATAATCTATCACTTGGCAGCAATTAGCCAAGTAATGACATCCATCAAAGATCCAGAACTAACTTACAAAGTAAATATTGAAGCAACAAAAAACATAGTTGCATCGTGTACAAAACACAACAAGAAATTAATTTTTGCATCATCTCGAGAAGTTTATGGAACTCAAGAAGAATTACCCGTAAAACTCAATGCTGAATTAAATCCAGAAAATCCATACGCAGCTTCAAAATTGACCGGAGAAGCACTCATAAAAGCATACGGAAAATCCTTCGATTTAGATTATAATATTGTAAGAATGAGCAACGTATATGGAAAAGGAGATTATGGAAGAGTGATACCAAATTTCATTAATATGTTCAAGAACAATCAAGATGTTGAACTATACGGTTCAGAAAAAATAATTGACTTTGTTCACATTGACGACGTAGTAGATGCGTTTGTAAAGCTAAAGGAAAACTCTGGTTTGACTTTGAATATTGGTTCAGGAATCCAAACAAGTCTAAAGGATCTTGCAAAACTAATAAAGGAATTAACAAACTCAAACTCAACAATTAACATAGTCGATGAGCGACAAGGAGAGGTTGGAAAATTTTGCGCAGATATTTCTGAAACAAAAACAAAACTCACTTGGGAACCAAAAATTTCTTTGAGAGCCGGACTAACACAAATGATTAATTCTTAAAATACGCAATAGTATTCTTCAAACCTTCATCCAGCTTGACTTTTGGAGACCAATTCAACACAGAATTTGCGCGAGAGATATTTGGTTGACGTTGTTTTGGGTCATCCACAGGAAGTTCATGGTAAACAATCTCTGACTTTGAATCAGTAAGACTAACCACCTTTTCAGCCAATTCTTTAATCGTAAACTCATCAGGATTTCCCAAATTAATCGGCATAATGTCATCAGAGTTCATAGTCTTGTACAAACCTTCAACCAAATCAGAAACATAACAAAAACTTCGAGTTTGATTGCCATCACCATATATCGTGATTGGATTATTGGCTAACGCCTGAATAATGAAATTACTAACAACTCGCCCATCGTTCCGAGCCATGTTCGGACCATAAGTATTGAATATTCTAACAATTCTAATATCTAAACCATACTTTCTATGATAATCCATAAATAATGTTTCAGCAACACGTTTACCCTCATCATAACATGCTCGCGGACCAAGCGTGTTTACATTACCTCTGTAACTTTCAACTTGAGGATGAACTTCAGGATCGCCATAGATTTCAGAAGTTGAAGCCTGTAAAATCTTTGCACCATTTAACCGCGCAAACTCAAGAACATTAACTACTCCAACAGTATTTGCCTTAATTGTTTCAATTGGATCAAACTGATAATGAATTGGACTTGCCGGACATGCTAAATTATAAATCTCATCAACATGCTCTGGAATCTTTCCAATAAGCGGTTCAGTTATATCGTGAGAAACAATCTTAAAATTTGGACTACTCTCCAAGTCTCGAAGATTATCAATTTGTCCAGTAAAGAAATTATCCAAACAAATTACTTTATTTCCATTACGTTCAAGAAGAGTTTTACAAAGATGGCTTCCAAGAAAACCCGCCCCGCCAGTAACTAATATTGTGCGCATAATCTCAACTCGGAGAGAGACTTAAAAAGATATTGTTAAGCTACAAATTAACTTTGTAAACTTTACTCAAAACTTGACCATCACCATCATATCGCCAAACTTCAGTCAGATATTTATCAAGACTTGAAGACCAAGGAGTTCCAAAGCTTCGATAATTATTTGGAGATATCAAAAGCAAATCAAAGGTCCTATATTCGTCACCTCTTAGCGCAGGATCCACCCAAGTATGTTGTGGAAGATATTGTATTCCATATTTATTCAAAATTCTACGATTATCTTCAGAATCAAAAACAATCAACGGATCAAAACTACCAACAAACTGTCCAGAACTATCAAAAGTGTATTCACTCTGAATCCAGTATTGTTCCCAATATAAATAATCAACACTATATTTCTCAAGCAAATCTCTTCGCATTGCATCATCATTTCCATACAACATAATTGCATGATCTATTTCCCGAAGATCCATATCTAAAAACGGATCATTCTGTGCACGACGAACAGAAACCAGTTTCCGCCCACTCAGAGCATTAATTGAAAATCCAAGCTCTTTGGTAGTCAAAATAACATCATTCACATTACCGTTTTCAATCAAATAATCTGAAGCACCAACAATGTGCGCAGGCAATTCGTTCCGTGCACCCTGATACCATTGACCGCTTGACTTGATACTATATGTGCTTACTTGAAAAACTAACAAAGTCAGAACTACCAGCGAAACGCATTGTGTCCTTGTTAATTTGAAATTCTTGCTAAATCTGAAACCAAATCTAACTCCGTAAACAAAAAGCAAACTCCAAACAGGAAGCATTAACATTGTATTCAATCTATCAGGAATAAAATGTATTCCAAATAAACTAGCAGTCACAAGATAATGTAAAGTAATAACTAATCCGCTCGCAAGCAAGAACTTAAGATAACTTTCTGTACCAAACTCTTTAGACTTTTTACGCAAGAACAAACCAATCAAACCAAGCAAAGTGAATACCGACACAAAAGCAACGCCGAGCGTCCCGAAGCTAAGTAATCCGCCCACAATAACAGTCTTTACAAACTCAAATTGGAATTCTAAATCACTCCAATTAGGATTATTCCATTCATTGTAATTTGGACTTGTTTGTCCGTGATGAATAAATATTGGTCCAGCCCAATAAGCCATTGCAATTAATCCACCAACAATTACAACAATAACATAAGGCATTAACTTCGACTTAAAATTACCTTTGCTTCGTAAACCATACCATAAAAATGCGGAAAAAATTAAGAACGTGCTTCCGATAAATGAAACACTATGTGCTAAACCCGCAAGACCATAACCGATTCCCAAAAGCACAGAATTTTTCTTAGATGAATCTTTCAAAAAATTATACAGCAACAAAAATATCAAAGGCATTATTAACATCTCAGAAAACGGAGTATATTTCAAAATTGGAAACTTATCAGACATGAAGAAAACCAAAACACCAACAACGCCCAGAATTTTTGAGTTGAATAATTTATTAACTAAATTATAAAATACAATTCCGCCCAGAATCAAAACAAGATATGAAAAAATAAAGTGAGCAGTAATTACATCAAAACCTAGCTTAGCAATCAACCCAGCACCGAGAGTATAGAGAACAAAATAGCCAGGAAGTGCGCCCAAAATTGTGGAAGAGTCAAAAGGACTCCCACCAAATTTAAAATGACTTGTCTGTCCAAGCTGATAATAATAATCTCCACCATAAAGAGGACTTGGCAAACTTTCTAAAGGACTCAAATATAAATAATTCAACGCAGCCAAAAAACCAAGAGCTCCAAGAAACATCCAATTTTGTTTACACCACTCAATTAATCTCATGAATTATAATTCTCTTCAAATTCAGGCATCTTATTACTGTCCAAAAATCGATCTACATTTTCCAAATTGTCCGGATAGTTTAATCTCCAAATTTTTACTGGACCAACCAATTGCCCATTGAAAATCATTATTGGAACTTCTGAAGAAAAAGTTTGAGTAAATTCGGGAAGATGTTCTCCTTTAATGTAAAGTCGAGCAAACAAACCATCTTTAACTTTTTCAGACATAAATAACATGCCTGCGATAGGATTCTGATATTCTCCTTGAACAC
>CAZYQG010000022.1:0-7020 GCA_964649785.1 Candidatus Woesearchaeota archaeon
CAAGATTTGTAGGAGAACTATTATAATAAACATCAATAGTTGTACAGTTGTATCCTTGCGTAGTATTAATTATATTCAATTCAGCAAAAACTTCGCAAGTACTCGTAGCAGCACTAACATACAAAGTTGTGTTTGGAGAATAAACATCTTTAGTACAATCTCCACCACCTGATTTGAAATCAATGGAAGTGTTGAATATGCTCGGAGTTCCAACATCACCACAAAGCAACAATTTCTTACGGTTCAAAATCTCACCATTATCCCAATCATTAGGAACAGCAGAATCATAAGCAAGCTTTATTGTCTCAAATTGAACTTTACTATTATAATCTTGTAATTCAATCGATAACAAATTTGCAGTACTCGCATAACTCATTGAGATAAGTAAGACTACTGAAATCACAAGTATACTTGCAATAAAAAACTGACCTTTCCTCATATTTTGTCCCATATATACAACCTTATTGATGACCAGTTACCACCACTTGAGCGATAGACTAGTTGAGCAGAAGCTAAATCCTGTTTACCGAAATTAGATTTCAAATTATCGAGATTATTCTCTCCTGCAGAACCCAATGCACCATCATTAATCGGATAACAAACATTACTCGAAGAACAATAATCTAAGTCAAATTCCTGATAAGTCTCAGTAAATCCCGAAACAAAGTCTTCAATCAAACCCCAATCTTCAGGTTCGTAATCATTAATGATCTCAAAATCATTAAGCGTTCGTAATATATCAAAAGCCAGATATTCATTATTCAAAACAACAGAGTTATCCAAGTTGCTATTCGAGGTTGGTTTCATTCCAGAGAATAATAATGCAACAATCATAACTGCGAATATGATTTCAATAAAATACATGTATCCCTTTTTACCCATCATGATCCAATTAAGACTGAGATTTCACCAATCAACGTCGGTGTCACATTAATAACTCGCACCGAATTAACAATTGACTGTGTGCTCTGTCTTGTACCTCCTATAATTTTATACATTCTATTATATTCACAAAGATGATCTGAACTGTCTCTCTGTTCAGCACCAAAACTTCCCTGTGCCAAAGTATTATTTCCTAAGTAAATTGAATACTCTCTATCCAAACTAACATTCTTTAATTTCAAATTCCTAAACATAATCAAGTTATTCTTTGTAGCAATTTTATCAATATTCAAAAAAGTCGCCCCGCCAGTAGTCCAAGTTGAATCCCAACCTGCAATGCTAGTGTCATTCACCGTATAAGCAACATACAAAATATCTTCTTCAGAACCACCAATATTAAAATCAACAGTTAAAGTTGCGCCATCTGTTCCATTACTAATTGTGAATAAATCTCCAGAATCCAAACTAATATTTCGAGTTCCAATGATCGTTGCGTTAGGAAAGAATAGTTCAGTTTCAAACCGAGCACCGGAATAGTTACTTCCAACGGCAACTCCCACAACATTATGAACAATATTATCGCTTGCAACACCTGAAGTCGCATTCATCCAAATTTGTGCCCTTGCCGAAGTCGTAGTTAAATTAAGATCTTTGGAATAAATTGAACCAACATCAACTCCAATAACTTCGTGACTAATCATAAAACTTTCACCCGTATCTAGGAATTGTGTAAAATTAATTAAACTAACATTATTAATCAAGAATTCTAAAGCAGTATAATCAACTTCATATTTATTTCCAGTCGATATTCCAAAATGAGTCCAATTCTTACGCAAATCTGTTAATGAAGTAGTTCCCGCAATGAAATTATTATAATCTGTCTTCCAAGTAAGTTCAACAGGAGGTTTATCTATAACATCACGAAATAATCGTTCTGCAGATTTACATGCAACATCTGAACTAATTTTATTTGCTTCAAAAGAAGTAGTTTCCGTAAACTGACTAATAACTCCAACAGTTAGCATTAAGAAAAAGAAGCTAACTATGATATACTCTCCAATAACATAACCCTTTTTCATCAAAAATAAAAAAGCATTCTGACTTGATAAAAACTACGGTTCTAGGACAGTAACTAAACTACTATAATGATAAACTTCATTCTCATACTCAACAGTAATTCGTATCATATGATCTCCGGGCACCTGAGGCGGCTCCCAACCATATCTAAATTCTCCAACATTGTCAGTGTATAGTCCAATTGTATTTCCATTTGGTTCAATCAACGTAACTGTCGCACCAGAGGCAGGCCCACCTTCAATAAATGCTCCACCTGAAATCTGAATATCACTATCTAACGAAACTGAATTTGGGAATACTGAAATCTCAACAGACAATGCAGTTGGGAATATAAACACAAAGAACAAGAATACACTTACTGATAACATTACCAAGACATGCTTTACTCCTGCAACAAGCCTTTCTTCCGAAATCTGACCAGCAATCATACCTGCACAAACAGCTTCAACCATTGTCATAAGGAAGAATAAATTTCTGAAATACTCAAGAGTCAAAGGCTCACCTCCACTCTGAACACTAACTCCGCTGAACGCACCAATTTGTTGAATATATAAAATTGGAGATAATATTTTGTACAAAGCAATAATAACTGCGATAAAAACAAAGAAGATAACATACATTATGATAATCTGTTGATGCATAATTGATTTTCTCTCGGATTCCATTTCTTTAATTAAAGTAACATTTTCAGAAAGTGATCCAAGAGTTTTCTTAACATCGCCACCACTATGAAATGCTTCCAAAATTATTGCATTAATTCTACGAATCAAAACACTTCGCTTCAAACGATTTGTAAATCTTCCCCACGCTTTTGGAAAAGTCTGATTCCAAGACAACCAAATATTCAACTGCTTCACATATTTAGTTAACTTACCATAATCGCCTTTAGAAGCAACCTCAATTGCTTGAGGCAAAGTCATTCCTGATGATGCGGATTGAGATAAATCTGATAAAAAGTGGGGAAACTTGTCTTCAGCATCTTTAATTTCTCGATATTCAAAGAAGCTAATTAGTACTGAAGGTAAAACTACCAATATTGCACCTATTGAAACCAAAGCTATCGAAGTAGTGCTTGAAGCACCAAATAAAAACGCAAGCAATCCTAACAAAAATGGAAACGGAAGAGCTACGGCTGTCCAAAACAACCGTTTATTCCTCATTAACTTATTTATGTTTATTCCGCCCATGGTGATGAACTCTTAATTATTATAATTAGCATAGCTGTCAACGCTGGCAATCCTATAAATATAACTGCGTAATGTACAACTTTAATCATCGTAGTTGATACGCCCCCAACTGCCCCCATCAAACTTGAAATAACTATGAAGAACACAGTTCCAACAATTATCAAAGTAATATACATATTCATTAACAAAGTAAGTGTCTTACTGAAACTCTCTAACTTCCGTCTATACTCCTGAACAAAACCTTTAGATTTCTTCTCCAAATATTTTGGCAAATCTCCGCCTACAACAATACTATTCCGTATCCCTGCTATAAACTCAGTCCATTCAGGACTTGGACTTCTTTTTATCGCACGCGCAAGAACAGTTGACAAATTTGTTCCAAGCTTATTTACTTCGTGGTCAATTTTCTGAGCCTCTGCTGCAACGGCAGAATAATCTTTGAACTTTGCAAGCATTTCAAAAATTCGCTGCGGAGTGAATCCACTCTTCGCCAAAGTAGACATGTAAAGTGCAACAAACGCAAGTGAATTTGAAATTTTATCCTTCGTTTCATTAATCTTAAAGTTGGGATATAAATAAACAAATCCCGATACAAAAGTCCCAATAAATAAAGCAACTATTAAATTCATTAGTAATCCAACAAAACTAAATCCGAGAGCAATAATCCCAATAAAATTCAAAAACAAAAAAGCAACAGCCGCTGATGTAGCACCCATCATAAGTATAAAGGATGCATATGCTTCAACAGGAACTTTAATCTTCGCAATTCTCAATTTAGGTTCAAGCGGCTCAAAAAAATATTTGTGCTTCTTTACAAATCCCGAAAATACTTTTGACGATTTTTCATAAACATCCATCACTTACCCATCCTTTCATGAATTGCCTGTGGATTAACATAGTATGTATTAATGATTTTTGTAACTTCATCAAATGATGAAACTTCTTGTTCAGACATCCACTTAAGGATATTGGCTCTACTTAGAATTTCATGACCAATAACTTCAGGATCCATATTATGAACTCGCGCAATGTTTGACAAAATGTAGCTTTCATTTTTAGTAAGTTGATCCGTTGCAGGATCCCAAACAATTGCATCATTAACTCGAAGTTCTTTTTCCTTAGGATCAAAAGCTTCAACTTCAACAACTTTACCCACTCGTCTTACAAACTTACCTTCTCGTTTAATTTTTTCTAAAAATACTACAACATCTAGATTCTGAAGAACGGATAGTGGTAATTGAATCGGAGGCGTTGTCAGACGATCAATAACTGCATTTATGTTATCTGCATGCAGAGTTGACAAACCAGGATGACCTGTTGCCATTCCCTGGAACAACACATTTGCTTCAGCACCTCGAACTTCCCCAACAATCAAATAATCAGGTCTTTGACGCAAAGCAGATTTTAACAAAGATTCCATATCTATCTGACCATAATTGCTTGGACCAAACCCTGGACGAGTAACTTGAGGAAGCCAATTAACTTGAGAAAGTTTCAACTCAGAAGTATCTTCAATAGAAACAATCTTTGAATTAGGATTAATGAACGAACTCAAAACATTCAAGAAAGTAGTTTTTCCAGTAGCAGTTGAACCGGCAATCAAAATAGATTTTTCTTTCTCAATACAGAACCACAAATAAGCAAGAGTTATTGCATCAACAGTTCCATATTTAATCAAATCAATAGGACTTAGAGGATTGGTGAAAAACTTTCTAATTGTAAAATTACTCCCTCTCCGCGAAATATCCGTTCCATAAGTAATCTGCAATCTGCTTCCATCTTCTAAGGAACCATCAAGCAAAGGTTCAGCAACAGAAACAGTTCGGTTTGCCTTTTGAGCCAATCGCATCACAAAAGAATCTAACAATTCTTTAGTCTCAAAAACAATTGTAGTAGCCATTTCAGTGTAAAGAGGATTTCTGTGGAAAATAAATATTGGCAAACCAATTCCATCACAACTAATATCTTCAATATTTGGATCCTGCATCAAAGCATCAATTAGTCCATATCCTGCGGTATCTCTAAAAATGAAATATTTCATCTTAAGCGCATGATCGGCAGGAGGAACAATATTTAACTGTGACCAAATTTCATCAACCTTACCATTCAAGTATTCATACATTTCAGTTTTATTTGTAACACTACTAAGTTTGACATCCAAACGTTCATGTAATTCTTCAATAGTACGCGTTACAACTTCTTGAGAATATTCATCTAACACTGGTTCGACCATACTGTATTTTAGACTCTGAGCTTCCTCATCAAAGGCAATTGTAGCATAAGCCAGATGAACTTGTTTACCTTCATGTTCTATTGAAACCAAAGGATAACTTTCATTCACTTTCCGAATTTCTTCAGCAAAATTTTCAGTACTTTTCTTTGCAGCGCTATGCTCTTGAGGTATCTGTACTCTCAAAGTTTTTTCAACAACTTCCTCAATTTTAATTTCAGATTTCTTAGGTGTTTCAGCAGAATCTTTCTCTACTTTTTGAGCAGCATTATACTTCTTTGCCATTTTTTTTACAAAAGCGCGAGATTTAGGACCAGCCATAAAATTAAAACACTTTTCACGTATATATATTTAATGACTAACGAATTTCAATACCAACACTTGAGTTATATCGTAGAACATAGCGCTGATTTGCAGAATAAACTGAGGATACACGAATCGGCAGATCGGTATTAATAGATTTAATAAAAATAGTTTTAGGCAAGCTAAATTGACTTGAACTTTCTTTCGAAATTATTATTTCCGAATCATTCAAAAAAGCACCAGCCGAATTCTGATCTCCGTTCGCATTCAAAGTTATGGTATAAAAATCAGTACCAATTCTTGAAGGAATGGAATTACTTAACTCAAAAATAGTTTCAGAAACATTAGATTTAATATTTTCAATAAAATAAAGATCTGCTTCAACTTTTTCAATTAACAAATCAATCTGTGATTCTGACAAAAAGTCTGTCTGTGTTTCCTTAATACTCATACTCCAAAATAAAACCAAAGCAAAAATTGCAATACTGATTATTGTAAGAACTCCTACATAAGCTGTACTAATTTGACCCCGTTTCATGATATATCAATCTTAACTGTTGGCTTTTTGACTGTTGGACAAGAAGCTTCTGCAGTAGTGTTCAAATGATCATAAGTTAATAGAATATCATGATTACCTTTACCAACACCCACATTACTTCCAAATTCAAGTCGAATTGCAACACACTCATTAGTTACAGTATCATTCAAGAGTGGATAAAATATTTTGTAAACAACTGCGCCTTGTTTTGTAACACAATTAGGACTATCAACCCCGACAACCCCGACTTGACTCTCATTCAAACAAGAACCACCATTAGTTCGATTTAAACCTTTGATAACAATTTCAGTTCCACTTGCTCCAGGTAAATCAAAATTACTAGTGAATGAAATTGATGAGCGATTGTTTGCAAAAAGAAAACCATTATCGATATCAAAACTCAAACTTCGCTGAGTTTTCTGAGTTGCAACTTCTCGAATTGCGTTATCAAGCAGATACATATTTCCCTCAATCCGAGTAACTTCATTAACATTATTTGACCGCTCAATCAAAGGGTTTGCCCAAATGAAAACAATTGCAGTAACTGAAAGCATAATTAAAGTAAGTATTGTAAATCCAACAATTTGTGCTTGTCCACGTTTCATTTATCTGAACTCCGTAGCATTAACTTCAGCGCTCACTCCAGTCTTCTTGGTAAAGATTTCCAAGTTTTGGAAGAACTGCCCAATCCCCAATCTTACTGTGAACGTTGTTTCAGGAGCATATTTACCAAGGTCACATGCACTGTCTTCAATAGATAACACTAAATCAGTACAATCTCCTCTCTTGAGAGTTTTACTACA
>CAZYQG010000023.1:0-6421 GCA_964649785.1 Candidatus Woesearchaeota archaeon
CCAGAATCAAAAACTTCTTTAACTGCCTGAACTACACGTTCGTCAGTATATGTCTTACACAGAGGAATTTCCATTTTTATCTAATAAGAAATCAAGGTAGACCTTAACTCCTTCTTCTAATTTAAATTTAGGATTATAATTTAATAATTTTCTTGCCTTTGAAATATCTAAACCACCTCGAATAGGACGACTTTCCTCACGACCCATAATTTCAAGATTTACAGCAGGGAAACGTGCTTTTACAATATTGGCAAAATCCAAAAGTGATCGCGGATCTCCTCCCGTAATATTGAAAATTTCATTATTTACATCACTAAGCGTGGTCAGTAAAAAACCTTCTGCGACATCAGTAACATAACTAAAGTCCAAAATTTCTTTATCACCGCCAATAATCTTCAGGGTCTTACCATGAATTGCATTTTCAACAAAAATCTGACTTACTCTACGATTCAAGTCTGTTGGACCGTAAACTGCAGAAGGACGAATAATCGCATAATTCAAACCATAAGTTTTGCACAAACCTTGAGTAATATTTTCACCTGCCAATTTGTAAGTTCCGTATAAACTCATAGGTTTAGTTGGATGATCTTCCGGCGCAGGATCTTGTTCAAAATGACCATAAACCATACTTGAAGAAGTATAAACAAATTTCTTCAAAAAGTCAGAACCTTCTTCTTTCAATTTATGAACTGCATGTAATAAAACCGAAGTTGCAGAAATTGGACCTTCTTTAAAATCATGAGGACTTGTATCACTCATCTTAGCAAGTGGAAGTGCTGCCAAGTGAATAATATATTCCGGTTTGTAGGTTTTTAATAAATCATACACGACAGAATAATCAGAACAGTTTGCACGTTTCATAACTACTTTATCTGCAATACCTTCAAACCGATGATACCAACTATCGTCCTTTTTAGTCTTAGTGGGGTTAATATAATTAACAAAAATATCTACTACTAAAGGAGTATATTTACCTTCCTTAACCAATAATTTACAAATATTTGAACCAATTAATCCAGCACCGCCCGTAATCATAACATACTTAGTCATGCTCTCTCGCACCAACTAAGATTTTTATAGGTTTCTAAAGGCACATAGAACATAATTTAATACAACTTATAAAACATACATATCAAAATCATTGATGCTCAAAGAATACAATATTCCTGAAGTATACAAACTTCCATTAACAATTCTAAAGAAATCAAAAATAGATTATGTTCTTTTCAA
Organism: Candidatus Woesearchaeota archaeon; assembly: GCA_964649785.1. Taxonomy (GTDB): domain Archaea; phylum Nanobdellota; class Nanobdellia; order UBA10117; family ARS21; genus JAAZWY01. Next base: position 1,231 of record CAZYQG010000023.1, read on the forward strand.
GCAGACAGAAAAATACAACACGCCAATTGGAGGCCTTGACATTTTATTCAGAAGTAACAAAGATTACAAACTAGCAATGAAAGTTCTACAAAAAAACAAGTATCAAAGTTATTTAACCGAAAAAAATGAACCATTCAAAACAATGCTCATAAAATATGAGAAACAATTCATGCTAATATTACATTTACATCGAAGAATTGCTTGGCTAGGAATCAAGACACTCAATCAGAAGAAAGTAATTGAAAGATCAAAGAAGATGAATTCACTTGTAAGTATACCGGGTAAAGAAGATCAAGTATTAATTCATGCAGCACACATATTATTTGAAAATAGGAAAATAACTCAAACTGAAAAAAAGATTTTCAAGAACAAAAACTTAGACGATGATTACATCAATTCACAATTAGAAAAATACAAATGGAAAACAAATTTCTACAAACTAGTCAAAAAACAAAAATTAACAATTCCAATAAAAACACTCTTTAATTTAAGAACGCAACTACTACTCAAAAAACAAGTAATCCAATTTTTTACCAAACGCATTTCACCCAAAAGAAAGGGTGCGTTAATTGCAGTAGTTGGACCAAATGGTTCGGGAAAATCAACACTCGCTAAGGAGTCATCAAAAACATACAATAAATTATTTGAAAAACTAAAACTGAAAGCAAATTATTTCTATTTCGGATGGAAACCAATACTACCTACAACAAAAATATTACAAAAAATACCCAAAAAAGAAATATATCAAACCGCAACAACAGAAAAAATACCAAACTTCAGTCTAAAATATGAATTATTCTTTACATATTTATTTTTAGAATATCTAGTAACATACTTTACAAAAATATATCCAAAACTACGAAACAGAGAACTAGTAATCTGCGATAGATATTTCTATCATATATATGGACAATATCCTTATGCTGAAAAATCAATATTGATGAGATTACTCTTGAAATTATTCCCAAAACCAGATCAAACGTTAATCATTAATACAAAGATAACAACGCTAACAAAACGAAGAAAAACTATCGACACTCAAAATCTAAAAGATCAACTTAGAAGATATAAACAATTGATTAAGATTCCAAATTCACAATTACTAATCTCTGGAACTCTGAATCAAAACCTAAAAACCGTAAACAATCAAATCTGGAAAAAACATTTCAGAAGGCTAAAGTACTAAATTTCATAATATTTATAACTCCAATTAATAAAACTCGCCATGAAAAAGGTCCAAAAAATCATATTCATATCGAATTCAATAACTTTTGCAAAGAGACAGCTAGTTCTTACTGAAGAATTTGAATCAAGAGGATACACAGTTCAGAATGTTACTTATTCAAGAAAAGCACAAAAATTCCTAAATCAAAGGGGGAAAACTGTGGAAAATATTCTTGATAAATTTGAAACATACAAAATTAATAACTTACAAAAAGAACTTGAAAAATATGAAGATAAATACAAAACAAACATGAACTTAATTCTCACTGCTGACAAAAATTACTCAGCTAAAAACCGCAAACATGCGTTTCAAGATTTGGTAAAACACTTCAAATTCTGGGAAGAATATTTGAAGAAACATAAACCAGATGTAATTCTTGGAGGACAAGAACGATTTGTAAATTTAGTTCCAAGATATGTTGCACCAAAATTTGGAGCTGTACAAATGATTTACAAAGTTAATCCAATCCCAAATACGTTTGTAACTGTAAAAGACCCCGCGGGACGCTGGGATGAACTAACAAAATATTGGAATAAGAATAAGAATAAAAAATTAACTCCAAAACAAGTAAAACGAGTTAAGGAATACCTGACTCCGACAAAAAAAGAAAAGAAATTAACCTACACAATATTCAAAGTTCCAGGATTAAAAGAACTGGCATTATTTATAAGAAGCATATATTCCAATGCACGATATGAACACTTCAAAAATCCATATGCAAATTTATGGCATATTGGAAAAGAACAAGGAATGCGACCTTTAAGAAAACCAATAGCTAAACGAATAACTGAACCTCCAAAATTTAATGAACCGTACTTCTATTTTCCACTACACAGAAGCGGAGATGCACAAATATTGCTTCGCGCACCACAATATTATAATCAATTTCAACTAATTGAAACAATCTCTAAACATTTACCAATAAAATATAAGCTATATGTCAAACAACATCCAAACGGAGAGGGAGAATTCAAACTTTCAGAGCTTAGACAAATAAAGAAACTAAAAAATGTCAGACTTATCGACACAAAAACAAACACTCATGACATTCTCAAGAACTCAACAGGAGTAATAACAATTAATTCAAACTCTGGTTGGGAAGCACTATTACACAAGAAACCTGCAATAGTTCTTGGAAATGTTTACTATGACATATTTAATCATTTTGAAAAAGTAAGAGATTTCTATGATTTATCTACAACAATAAAAAGAGCAACCAAAACTAAACTGACAACAGAACAACAATACAAATATGTCAATGCAGTTATTGAAGTAGCTCATCCAGGACAAATGCTTTTTGTAGGAAAATATGAGAAGTTAATGAAAGATAAACATAATATAAAACTACTCGTAGATGGACTAGAAAAAGACTTCAAAAACCTATAACTATTTTTCTTTCATAACCGTTAAAACATCAGTTCCAACCCAAACTCATGGAAATTGATAAACTTCTAGAACGCACATTCATCATTGCAGAAATCGGAAAGAATTTTATCCAAACTGAAGAATCAAAGTCCGTTGAAGAATATCTTGACAACGCAAAAGAGTTAGTTCTGAAGGCAAAAGAAGCAGGAGCAGATGCAGTCAAATTCCAAACCCATTATGTTCATGATGAAGTGCTAAACATTGAATTCACGTCCCCACATTTCACAAAAAAAGGTTCCGATAGATATTCTTGGGTTTCTAGAAATACACACGCAACACCTTTTCTTGAATTTTGGAAACCACTAAAGAAATTTTGTGACGCACAAAATATACTGTTCATGTCGACACCAATGAGTCGCGGAGCAGCGAAGAGATTAAACAAATTAAATCCTGAAGTTTGGAAAGTTGGATCAGGAGATATACTCGATTTTGTGACTCTTGATTATTTAGCAGAAACAGGAAAACCAATAATTTTCTCTTCAGGAATGTCAACATTAGAAGAAACTGAAAAAGCTATAGAATTTCTAAAATCAAAAAATGTACAACCAATATTATTACATTGCGTATCCAAATATCCTTGTCCACCAGAAGAATTAAACTTGAACACAATAAAATTCTACGATAAAAAATTTGACATCCCAATCGGTTTCTCAGATCACTCAATTGAAAACAATGCAGCAGTAGCAGCAGTAGCGTTGGGAGCAAAAGTAATTGAAAAACATTTCACTTTATCAAGAGAACTTTATGGTGCAGATCACAAAGTATCACAAACTCCTGAAGAATTCAAACAGTTAGTTAAAAGAATCAGAGAATTAGAATCAAATCCAAAAAAGCAACAAGAAATATTAAACTCAGAGTTAACAAAAAGAAGTCTAGGAACAAGTGAAAAAACACTCAATGAAGATGAGGCAGTTTTCAGACCTTTGTTCAGAAAGTCATTAATGGCTGGACAAAATATTCCTGCAGGGACAACAATCACAAAAGAAATGATTTATGCAATGCGTCCACAACAGCATGCCGGAGGATTGCCGTCCGAAGAGTTTTCAAACGTTTTAGGTAAAACTACAAAAATTGAACTGAAAAGATTTGATCCAATCACAATCGAGGTTATTGAATGAAAAAAATCTGTGTTGTAATAACAAATAGAGCACATTATGCTCGAGGAAAACTAGTTCTGAAAGCAATCAATGAACATCCTGAGTTAGAATTACAATTAATTGTGGCAGGTTCAGCACTTATTGATAAATATGGTAATATAATGACTAAGATAGAAGAAGATGGTTTCAAAATAAACAAGAAGATAACAATGCTTCTCGAAGGAGGAACACCTACTGCAATGGCAAAAACCACAGGAGTAGGATTGCTTGAATTCTCAACAGCATTTGAAAATCTAGAACCAGATATAGTATTAATCAGAGGAGATCGATATGAAATCTTAGCACCGGCAATTGCAGCATCCTATCTAAATATTCCATTAGCACATATTGAAGGCGGAGACGTAACTGGAACAATTGATGAATCAGTAAGACACGCAGTAACAAAACTTGCACACTTACATTTTGCAACAAATGAATTATCAAAAGAACGAATACTAAAGATGGGTGAAATTCCAGAAAACATTTACAATGTAGGAAGTCCAGATGCAGAATTCCTAAACTCACAAGATCTAACTTTTAATCCAAATGAAATTTGGAAAGGAGAAACAATTGGAGTCGGCGAAAGACCAGACTTATCAAAAGAATATCTAATAATTATACAGCATCCAGTTACAACTGAACATAAAAAATCAAAAGAACAAACTGAAGAAACAATTAAAGCAATTCATGAATTAAAGATGCCAACAATTTGGATTTGGCCAAACGTTGATGCCGGAACCGACGAATTAAGCAAAGCAGTCAGAGTTTATAGAGAAAATACTGAACAAAATCACATACAGTTTGTAAGATTTCTAGATCCAACTTTATTTGCAAAACTATTGAAGAACGCAGCATGTATTGTTGGAAATTCATCAGCAGGAATAAAGGAAAGCTCATTTTTAGGAACTCCCGCAGTAAATATTGGAACTCGGCAACAAGGACGTCTAAAAGACAAGAATGTAATTGATGTTTCACACGACTCTGAAGAAATAAAAGAAGCAATCCTAAAACAAATAAAAAACGGAAATTACAACCAAAGCGAGCTATATTTTAAACCAGACACATCAAAACAAATTGCAAATACGCTGGCAGAATCAAAAATAAAAGTTCAGAAGATGTTAAACTATTAATGGAAGGAATAATCGCAATAATTCCAGCAAGAGGGGGATCAAAAGGAATTCCTCGGAAAAATATTAAGTTACTAAATCACCAACCCCTAATTTCTTACACAATCGCAGCAGCAAAACAATCAAAACATATTGAGCGAGTAATTGTTTCAACTGAGGACCAAGAAATAAAAGAAGTTGCTCAAAAATATGGTGCCGAAATAATAAACCGGCCTAAAGAACTTGCGCAAGACCACACACCAACACTTCCAGTTTTACAACACGTTGTTCAAAAACTT
>CAZYQG010000024.1:0-2406 GCA_964649785.1 Candidatus Woesearchaeota archaeon
TGAAGAAACATTTTACTGAAGCTTTGAAGAAAGTACAACCATCTTTGAGTAAACTCGAATTGAATAAATATCGCGAAGCACTTGAAGCTGCAGCAGTAGCTGCGCCAAGCAATGGCCCAAGCTATATGGGTTAATTGAGATAAACTTAAATATGTCCCATAGCAATTTTAAGTATGGCAGTTTATGTTGCATTGATGTATTCACAACAGCGTTCAAAAATGACCACGCCGATGGCCGATGGCGATTTACAAAATAATTTAAATTCTAAATTAAATGTTGATGGAAAAGATATTTTAAGAGTTACAGTTAGTAGCTCCAAAGGCGGAGGGCTGGCATTTTCTGGTTCAGCAGAAACAGTTACAGTTGGTGTTGTTGTTGATGAATCAAAAGTTGATCAGCTCAGAGCCAAAATAGATTCTATTCTAATTTCTCATAAATTTAATTATCTCAGAACTGATAAAAGTTAACCCAAAATAATTGGTTTGTCATCAATGATTATTGTGTGTTCAAATTGAGCTACGTATGAGCCTTTTTCTTCAAGAAGCACTTTATGGTCGTGTAGAATTCCTGCCCGAACAAACGTTCCCAGAGCTAACCGTGTTTTCAACGGACCAAACTTCTTTTGTAGTTCTCTTTCTGAGAAAGGAAGTGTTTTGTAAGTTTCAACAATGTGTTTCAAGATTTCTTTATACATTCTAACTGGTTTTGTTTGATATAATTCATATATTCCTGAACTTTGACCTTCCTTTACACCGCCGCGACCATCCGTCACGAAAGGTTCAATTGCAATTACGTCACCCTTTTTCAAAGTTTCATTACTTTTGTTATCATAATTTGGAATATTGTATCCTGCATGGACAACATATTGATCAAGTCCGTGCCCTGATAGATTTTTGATTACTTTGAAACCTGCCTTTTCTATTGTGGTCTCTATTTGAGCACCAATTACCGATACTTTAACCCCGGGCTTGAGAACTTTTATCGCATTGTCAAGTGCAGATCTTGCTGTTTTTATCATCTTATCGTGCGCTTTTGTTTCAATTCCAAATGAAATTGCGCTATCTACAATATATCCATCTATCTGTATGCCCACATCTAATTTTACTAAATCACCCTTCTTTAATACGTTTTTATCCTTGTGCGTGGCACAATAGTGTGCAGCTACATCATTTACTGAGAGATTTGCCGGAAAAGCTAAATCTGCACCTAACTCCCGAATCTTATCTTCAATTTTTTCTGATAAGTCTAAATATGATACTCCTGGCTTTGCTAGAGATTTACCATAGGTTTTTACTTTCTTGGAAATCTCGCTGGCTTTCTTGTATTTTTCTAGTACGTCTTTAGTTAGTACCATCTTAATTTAGAACCATTGGTCAAGACCGGTATTAAGGTTTTTGATTTGCTCTTCTGAATAACCAAACAGTTCAAGAATTTTATATGTTGCGCCTATTAATTGGTTGTTAATATAATAATCTTCATCAATTTCTTCAAGACTCGTAGTTTCAGGTAATTTTACTCTGTCGCGGATTCGTTTTGAGCTTCCCTTTGTTACAACATAATTTACAATTGTTCCTGCGCCAACTTTAATTCCTGTTTGGGCTAGCAATTCCCCTGCTGCAACTTGAGGACCTTTTGTTTTATATTCATGTATTTGTTTTGTTAATTTGTTTGTAATAATTAAATCTTGCATATCAATTTTTTTGTTTCGAATATCTGCAATTATTTTTTGAATCTTTTCCAGAGCAGGTTTTCCATCCACTTCAGTTAATATAGTATTTAGAGTTTCAACTTGAGCTTTTTGCGCAAGTTTTGACCAATCGCCTCGTCTTGCCTCTAAACCTTTGATAATCATTTTATCATTTTGGTCCAGAAGCGCATATCTTTTCTTTGCTCCAGCGCCCGAACCTTTCTTTTCTAAAAATACTCCTGATTTAAACAAGCCTTCTTCTTCAAGCTCCATTGGATTTGGAAGGCGTTCATTGGCTTCATCTTTGAATTTATCCATATTGTCTGAATTTATCAAAAATACAGAATCCGTATCTCCGTAAATTACTTTTATGCTATGTTTTTCTGCCAAATCAATTGTATCGTGAATATATTTTCTACCCATGGCAGTTATTGATCTTGCACAATCTAAAGAGTACCATCTGGCTCCGAAGAATGCTAGATATCCGTAAAAAGAATTTGCTAATATTTTTAGACCGTAAGACTCTGCATCAAGAGTCCTATACTCATCAGAATCTTTTTCATAAGTTTTCATCAGTTTCTTTACTTCAAATCTTCGCGTGATTATTCTTTCGATAAGTTCTGGAACAAATCCTTGTTTTGATTTGTCAAAAAAGATTGTTTTATCTGGAAGATTTATTTTTTCTTCATCACTTCCTTCAGGTTTCATTGTATACTTAT
>CAZYQG010000024.1:2506-4985 GCA_964649785.1 Candidatus Woesearchaeota archaeon
TCTGGAAGATTTATTTTTTCTTCATCACTTCCTTCAGGTTTCATTGTATACTTATCGATATTGTGAGCAATTAGAATTGTAGGATACAAACTACTAAAGTCAAAAACTCGAACGTCTTTGTATACTCCCGGAGTTGGTTGATATACGAATGCACCTTCTGCTTGCGTTGATCGTCTTCTCATTATTTCATCGTTTGAAGGACGATTTTCAATTATTCTGTTTTGTTCAATAGCACTCTTGATGATGAATTGTTCGACGAGTCTTCCATATCTCATTCGAGTAACATCAAATAATGGAAGTCCTGTGAATTTTGAGAATTGTAGTGCAATTGGTAATATTTTTTCTGCAAGTAAATAAGTCAATTTAGAATCTAGCAAATTATATTCTGAGAAGCGATTCATATTTTCATCACTGTCATCTAGCCAAGCTTCATGAGGTAATACGCCAAGTTCCAACTTTTTTTGTCCAAGCATTTCCTCTGCAACATTATCTAACGATAGTGAATTTGTTTTTAGTCGAGGAGCCAGAGCATTTCTAATAAATATATATGTATCCAAATGAGTTATTCCATTTATTTTTACAGGCTTCACATTTCGAGCACCTCGCGTATAAATTGGTTCCTCGTTCAGCGGATCCAATTTCAATTTTACTCTATTTTTTGAAGCACGTTCTTTGATGAACCACATATCAAATATATCTGAGTTGTAACCAGTCAAAATATCTGGTTCAAATTTGTTTATTGTTTCCTGAAAATCTTTTAGAAGTTCTTTTTCTGATGAAACTGAATTTATGTAATTATGTTTTTTCTTAAAATCGCGAGTAATTGTAACCTTTTCAAAGTCTTTACTGTAATAAGAGATTGATACAATTTTGTCAGTTAAGGGATCTGGAAAACTTCCATCACTTGTTGTCTCAATATCGAACGCAAGAATCTTTGGTTTGAAGTCTTTGTACAATTCTATCTTATTGTCAAGAATTGAACGAAAAACATAAGGGATATCTGCTTCATAAACTTCAGTAATACTAAGTAATTCACGTATTGTTTCCCTAATGACGGGAACTTCTCGTGGAAAATTTACGACAATTTTCAAAAATTCAGTTTCTTTGTTTTGAAAGTTCTTAGTTACTTGCTCAACTCGAATAACTTTTGTTTGCTTGTCTTTGAATTCATAAGTGAGTCCAAGAATATCTTTTTTTGCTTGTTCCAAATTATTTGGAAGCGCCATAAAATAAGGCTCTGGTGCATCAACTTCCTCCACGACCTTTTTATTGTCGAGAGTCTTGATTAATTTAAGATGCCGTTGGCTGTCTTCTGAATAGACAACATCAATAATAGTCATTATTCTGATTCTTCGCCTTTAATTTGAGTAAAGAATCTTCTCATATCTCGTTGAACTTGGTCAGCATCAACTTTAAGCTTTTCAAGACTTAAATGAAGCCGTTCTTCATCCTTTACAAGATTTGCAATTTGGTCGAAAGGCGCTGTTGCTCTTTGGAAGTCCGCAAGCCCAATTGAACCATATGGAGAATTATCCATTTCTCGTGCAACTTTTGCAACCAAGTTTCCAAGCCATAGATTTAGTGAGTCTTTAACTTCAGATCGAATTTGCTTTCCGTCAGTGATTGAAGCTCGCATTAATCTTACCACTCTTGCTCGCGGGAAAGGTAAACTTTCATCATCTGCGTCTTCAGTTAGTTGTTCTTCTTCAGGCATTTTTTCATGATTTTCCATGGTATATTGTTAGTTGTAAAAGCTTTAAAATTTAAGGATTTGCCCTCTTAATCAGACAAATCAATATCGCTCTCGTATTGCGTTTCTTCTATTTCTTCCATCACGTTTTCCTCTTCTTCATCAAAATTGTAACCATACTCTTCTTCAATGATTTTATTGCAAATTTGAGAGACTCCATACTTCAATAATTCTTCAGTGGGTTCTTCATGAATTGCTTCAGCAACAGCACTTAATAGGTTCATTACGTTTTCTGAAAGCTCATAACTTCCACCTCTTTGACCATTCACATATTGTGAAATTGCTGAAACTTGTGAATTCATTAATTTTGCAATCTCTTTCTGAGAAATTCCTCTCGTTTTTAGCTCTTTTGCGAGCCCAGCTTTAACTGAATGTATTGCAGTTCTTGCAATGAACTCATGAGGATACACAATTGGCATGAAGGTTGATTATTGTGTATAATTAAAAGTATTTTGCTGTTTAAGAGAAGTTTTTGATAAATATTCTAGTAATGAATCCGCTGACAATCAATAGTCCTAATCCAACTGCCATCGCTTCACCGTAACTCATAAATTCACCACTCCAACGACTAATCCCGCTCCACAATAGAATGAACCCAATTCCCGCAGTGAATGCTAACATAAAATGTTTAATGATTGAAGCTTGCTGTTCAAATTCTTTTTGTCTTTTTCTTCGTTTTTTTGATAGAAACTTAACACGTTTTTTCTGAGATCTTGTTAGCTTTGAAAA
>CAZYQG010000024.1:5085-6357 GCA_964649785.1 Candidatus Woesearchaeota archaeon
GGGAGGGATTTGAACCCCCGAATGACGGGACTGCAACCCGTCGCCTTACCGGACTTGGCCACCCGCGCGTAGTTTTAGGGCTGATTTTTACTTTAAAACCCTTTCTGAGCCAGTTTTTCGGATTAAACTTATATACTTCAAACGTGATTTTTGGGAATGGCAAAAAAGACCAATACTATGAATTATTGGTACGCTATTTATGGCTTGTTGCTTATCGCATTAGGTTGGATGACTTACAGTGGTGGTTTTTCACTTGAGCAAGCTTTCGGTGGTTTACTAATTTTATGGGGTTTGAAGAAACTCTTTATGGGTCACGCTTATTGTTAAGTTGTGACTCTATTTCTTTTTTAGAACGTAGCTTTTGATAGTGTCTTCTATCTCATACCCTTTTGACTTGAGCATCTTTCTCAGTTTGTCTGCTGTTTTGAAATCTTTCTTTAATCGTGCCTTTAATCTTTTTTCTGCTAGTCGCTTTATTCTGAAAGGTATTGATTTAGACTTTAATTTTCTTAAATTAAATCCAAAAATATTATCAAATCTTAAAAGCAAGTATACCTTTTCCTTATCTGGAACTTTTTTATCATTTAGTACGGCCCAAGTTGTTGCCAATGCCTTAGGTAAGTTTAGATCATCATTGACTGAGTCAGTAAATTGTTTGAAATATTTATCGCCAATTTTGCTGGATTTCAATGAACCTCTACCTCTATTTCTCAGTTCAAGATAAGTATCAAATAATTTCTTTCTTGTGCTCTGTGCAGCTTTGAGTGCTGTTTCACTAAACACCATTTGTTTTCGATAATGCGTTCCGAGAGTTAAATATCTGAAATCTAGTGCATTAAATCCCTTCTCTTCAAGATTTGGGATTGTTAAAAACGCTCCAGAAGAGCGAGCCATTTTTCCTTTATTTTTATCAACCAAGAAAGCACCATGTACCCAATAATTTACCCAAGGTGTTTGTGATGTTGCCGCCTCAGCTTGTGCAATTTCATTATTGTGATGTATTTGCTTTAAATCTTCACCACCTGTGTGAATATCAAATTGGTTTCCTAGGAATTTTGTTGCCATGGCTGAACATTCAATGTGCCAACCCGGATAACCTAAACCCCAAGGTGAATCCCATTTCATATCTTGGTCTTGAAATTTTGATTTTGTAAACCAAAGAACGAAGTCATTCTGTTGTTTCTTGTTTGGATCTTTGGCTACTCTTGCTCGTTGTTTTGTACCTCCCCCACCTAATTTTTTATTTGAATATTTTGAAGTGTCAAAATATAC